>NZ_JANZMJ010000021.1:0-94634 GCF_025175645.1 Peribacillus aracenensis | reverse complement strand
TTTACAAACGTTCGACAGCATGAAGCATTTCAAACAAGAACTAGAAGATTATATTTATTATTACAATCACCAACGAATTAAGGTGAAATTAAAAGGCATGAGCCCGGTTGATTACCGGGTTCATGCCCTCAAGGTTGCCTAACTAAATAAAGTGTCTAACTTTTTGGGTTCACTTCATTATGGGTGCCTTTTATTTATAATAATCGATAAATTTTACTCGGCCTTCCACGATTGGCGTTAGCCTCTTCCCCAATGCATTGTGCCAAATCAACTTCGCACATATCTGCAACAATTCGCCGTACATTGCGCTCTGTCATCTCAAGATGCGTCGCTAAATTCTTTGTAGTAAAATCACTCCAACCCATCCTTTGAACGAGAGCCGATATTTTCTTATACGTTTTAACACTGATATTTCCATATTTCAACTTTTCTATAAGAGGTTTATTGTGGGAACGGGTATCATATTGCAATTCTTTCTTTTTGCCTGGTGACTCGATAATTTTTCCATCATCTTGAATAATCACAATTTCACGCTTTTTCATCTCTTTCGAATGTTGAATAGCACGAAAAGCATTGATTTCCGCTGAATAGGCTGTCTCTCCAAAGCCAATTCCCACGGTAACTGGTGTATCTGCTTCAAAGGCCAATTTTTGTATGGTATCTTCGAGCGTAATGATTTCTCGTTCAATTGCGCCGCGAGAACTAAAAATCATGTACCTTCCATTCCCTTTCTCTGAAAAGGAACCATTTATTTTTTCTCCAAGTTGAATCAACATTTCTTTTAGGCGAAGCTCCAAGTACTGTAAATGATATGGAGTTTTCATTTCCTCTGCCACTTTGTTAAAATATTCGACTTCAATGATTTCAACTCCGATTTGTGTATCCTTAAAGTAAGATGTCTTTACTTTTTCAGATAGAATTCGAAGCGTTTGCCGCACTTCCATCTTACTCATCGACAACCGGTAGGCTGGAATGCCATATTCCCTTAAAGCTTCACACACGTACGGGAAACAAGAAAAAGCTCCTTCTGTCTTTCCCGTATTCCATAAATCCAAGTGAAAGTGTACCAATTCATCCGTATCAACATCTGTCTCAAACACTTTCGTATAAATCTTTTTGGTTTTTATATTCAACTGGGACAAAGCTTCTTCGCTAATATTGTTTGAGGACATAGTATCAATACTTAGATGCTCGATGATTTTCCCTTGTTCGTAGATCATTTCTAATAAGGATTTATAAAAACCTGATTCCGTGGCCGGAACATGGACCATTATTTTATCTGTACCTAGTGTCTTTTTGGCAATTTCATAGGGAAGTGGACCAGAAAAAAGCCATGCATGTACGTTAGAATCATGTTCCTTTACAATATTCTCTACCTCTTCTGTCTTTACATAGGGCAAAGAGATGAATTCCAACTCATGTTTATATTCTTCTGCCAAGATCAAAATTTGTTCTATAGAAGTTCTTAGACCGACCAGTCCGATTTTATACATCCAATAATCGACTTCCTTTTATAATCTGTAATAGAATCATCGTTCTTTGTAGAATATCCTAGTTTAATCTAAGTCATGGTATCGTAATCCTAATTCTTCTGCTGCCTAAATATTGCTTAATTTGTATTGAGTCGTGATTATGAGCTGACTAGTTACTCTTATCGTATCGGCAGCAAAAAGAAAGAGTGATAGCACTGGTATATATAGTTGTATTCATACCCAAGCAAACTTTTCTCTTTTGAATCATTTTATCATGCAACACTTTTATTCGTGAACATCTCCTCTTGGGAATTATTATACTTTCCTGCCCATTACAATAAAAAAGCTGCCTCAATGACAGCTACGCATTTCTATAAAGAGTCCTTACGAATAGAACTCGATCCAGCATGCATTTCACTAGTCATAGGCAATTCCGCAGGAGCAACGATTTTTCCCAAATAACAGGTGATAAGATGCAGGGAATTCCTGATTGACTTGTTGAACTTCATTCGCAAATTCCTTACTATACTTTGGTACTCGTGAAAGTGCATCCGCTTTTTCCTGCGAATCAATATTAGCTCCAGGTGGTACAAACCTACCAGGTGGTATCCGAACGCCATTTGTCACTACTGCATTATAAGAAATAAATGCTCCTCTTCCTACAATTGCGGTATAAATAATGGAATTAAAACCAACAAATACTTTGTCTGCAATAACCCCCTCAAATTGGGAACTAAGGAAAATACCATCAATCCTTTTATGCACCTGTCCTTTTGCAGTTTGTGAATCAGCCGTGGAAAATCAACTCTGCCCGTTACAACAAATTGACATAAATTTCTTGATGTTACTTTTTAGATCCCCGGGTGGCTAAGAAACTTCCTTCGACGGGTGCCTTGACCGCATGAAATTAACGGTTTAACAGCATATTTATAGAAGCCTCATCCACATAGAGCAAAGAAAAGCCTTCAAAATTTTCATTGCAACTCGAATTTCATTTACGTGTATACCAAGAATGTCGAGGTGTTACTTCTTTAACCTATAAATTTTACGAGGTCTTCCCCGTGGTGATTGAAGTTCTTCTCCTTTGTACTCCACTAAACCGCTATCACTCAAACTACTCATAATTCTCTGGGCATTTCGAACGGTCATTGATAAATGAGATGCTAAGTCTGAGGAAGTGAAGCCGTCCCAACCCATACGATCAACCAATGCTTCTATCTTTTTATACGTTTTTACACTAATGTTAGCCTGATTCAATTTATCTAGCAGTTCTTTATCATCAGAACGAAAGGTATATGCCAATTGTTCTTCTTGACCTACGGATTCAATCATTACACCATCTTCTTGGATAACGACAATTCCGGAACTGTCTTGCTTCTTCGAATGACGGATCGCCTTGCGGGCATTGATTTCTGCAGATGCAGCCGTCTCACCAAAACCAATACCAACTGCAACTGGGACATCCATTTCAAGGGCCAGTTGTTGAACAGTACTTTGCAAGCTGCCAATTTCCCGTTCAATTGCCTTTCGTGAACTAAATATTTGATAGCGGCCGTTTCCATTTTCGATGAGGGATCCATCTAATTTCTCACAAAATGTAAGTAATGTTTGTTTAATCTTAAGCTCCACATGCTGCAGATGGTAACGAATATCAACCTCGTCAACAAATTGATCGAACTGATCAATTTCAATGATTTCCACACCTATCTGGCTATCTTTGAAATAAGTACTTTTTGCTTTTTCAATTAAAATCTTGACCGCTTGTCGGATTTCCATCTTTGTCATATTTATTTTGTAAACAGGAACATTCTCCTTCTTCAATGCCTCATATACGGATTGTAAAACGGTAAGGACACCATGTACCGTCCCTTCCCTCCACAAATGAAGGTGAAATTGGACAATGTCTTGAAAATCATATTGTTCATCAAATGTTTTTACATAAATATGTTCGGTGGAAATCCCCAGCTCTTGTAGCGATTCTTGCAAAAAAAAGTCTTCCAATCGAATCATATCGATGGATATCTTATCGAAAAAATATTTTTGATCTGCCGACATTTGTAGAAAACATCTATATAAACTAGATCCTACAGGCGGACAATACGTAAAATTGGCATCTGAATCTAACATTTCTTTAGCTATTCGATATGGGACCGGTCCAGAGAAAAACCAACCATTTACTGCATTTTGGTGATTTTTTATAATGTCCGTTACCTCACGTGCATCTTCATATGGAAAATCAATAAAATCTATTTCATGTTCAAATTCATTGGTAACATCCCGAATTTTCTTTATAGATGAAAGTGGACCTACAACACCAATTTTATACAAGTTTATTTCACCCCTACATCATACTATTAGTTTTATTATATCAAAATAACCAACCACAACATGGAAAATATGAGCTCCAAATATAAAAGCATGTAAAGCACCGTTTGACATAAATAAACGGTGCTACTTAATATGGTTTCTTATCTATCATGAGTCCAAGAGTGGCAGAGCTTATTCATTCAAAGGTTTCAAATCCTAATTTTCATTTCACAATAATTACCAGAAAATAATTTCCCTTTTTTCTGAAAATTTTATTGAAATAGATTATTCTTAATTATATAATACATTTAACGAAAATAGCGTTAAATATTCGTTAAATAAAAATCAGTATATTGAAAGGAATTAATGAAGTTCACAAAGGAATGAAAGTCGGTAATTTGAGTTTAAGGCATGTTTAGAGAAACAGTTTATAAAGGGAATGGTGCAAAACGTACAAACTACAAATGGAAGAAGGTTTAGGAGGAGAATGTAATGGAACAAAAAGTAATGAAAGATACAACTAATCTTCAAAATCATAAAACGGGTGGTTTTTTCAATAGAGTAGAGCGAATAGGAAATAAAATCCCCCACCCCTTTATCTTATTTATTTATATGATTGCCTTTTTATTTGTTGTAACCGCTCTCTTATCAGTCTTCCATGTTTCGGCATCGGACCCCATAAGTGGAGAGAAAGTGGAAGTTCAAAACCTCTTAAGCCGTGAAGGCATCCAATGGATTTTGCCGAATATGATAAAAAACTTTTCCGGCTTTTTACCACTGGGATCTATTTTAGCTCTTATGCTAGGAGTAGGATTAGCGGAAAAAGTTGGATTGTTGGAAGTTTTGATTCGGAAAATGTCGTTAAAAGTCTCAGGGAAATACGCTAGTTATTTAGTTGTATTTGTTGCTTTTTTTAGTCATGTTTCTTCTGATGCTGCGCTTGTTATTATGCCTCCCCTTGGTGCTTTGATTTTCCTTGCTGTGGGACGTCACCCTGTTGCTGGGTTGCTCGCTGCCATCGCTGGGGTTGGTTCGGGATTCACTGCCAACTTATTAATCGTCACAACAGATGTCTTGCTATCAGGAATCAGTTCGGAAGTAGCGAAAGGCATGAATGCAAATTTGACCGTTAATGTTACGGATAACTGGTTCTTTATGGCGACGTCCGTTCTCGTACTCACTGTAGTTATATCCTTGATTACAGATAAATTTGTCGAGCCGCGCTTAGGAAAGTATGAAGGTGGCGGTCAGCATAAAAAATTGGAGCAATTAACGAAGCAACAAAACAAAGCACTCCTGGCTACAGGTATTTCAGCTTTGATTTTTATAGCTGTTATGGCCGTTCTAGTCGTTCCAGAAGGAGCTCTATTACGAAACCCAGAAACTGGAGCCATTCTCCCCTCTCCATTCATGTCTGGAATTGTCGCAATCATCTTACTCTTCTTTTTTACAGTTTCTATTACTTATGGAGTTAAGGTGGGAGCCATCAAGAAACAAAATGACATTCCGGAATTATTGGTGGACCCCATTAAAGGAATGGCTGGATTTATCATTATGGTTTTCCCGCTTTCCCAATTTGTCGCTTGCTTCAACTGGAGTAATATGGGCAAATTTTTGGCTTTATCCATCACAGATCTCTTGGAACAGCTAAACATAGAAGGTGCACCTGTCCTAATTGGACTAATGTTCTTATCTGGACTTCTTTCCATGTTCATTGCCAGCGGCTCTGCAATATGGTCTATATTGGCACCCGTTTTTGTCCCAATGTTCATGGTATTAGGCTATCATCCTGCCTTCGCCCAAATGTTGTTCAGGGTAGCAGATTCATCTGTACTGCCATTGGCACCTGTATCTCCATTTGTCCCACTATTCTTAAGTTTCTTACAAGAGTATCGAAAAGATGCAAAACTAGGAACTTATTATTCTCTTATTTTGCCTTATCCGATTATCATCTTCATCATTTGGACGCTATTGGTCGTCGTTTGGTATTTCCTTGGCCTCCCTATTGGTCCCGGAGTATCTCCTAAATTACCATAATTCGCAAAATCTCAAGCGCCTCCCTTGCCCCTTACTTGAGGGGCTGGGCCGCTTGGTGTAAACAACAAATCTAATTATATGAATGATCATCAAATAAATCAGGAGTGAAATGAATTGGATATTATTTCTTTAAGACGTGATCTTCATCAACATCCAGAAGTTGGCTTTACGGAATATCGTACTGCTTCAAAGGTAGTAGAAGCATTAAATTCTTTGAAATATAACGTGATATTTGGAAAAGATGCTTTAGATGGTGAGTCTCGCCGTGGAGTTCCCCCTATAGAAGTATTGGAGGAAACATTTAAAAGAGCATTACAAGATGGCGCCAATCCAAAAATCCTCCAAGAAATGGAGGGTGGATATACTGCTGTCATTGGTATTTTAAAAGGAAAAGCTGATGGCCCAACCGTAGCTTTCCGCTTTGATATGGATGCATTGCCTGTTACGGAAAGTACTGATTCTGACCACTTCCCGCAAATGAACGGTTTTCGTTCCAAATATGAAGGGAATATGCATGCCTGTGCACACGATGGCCATACAGCAATTGGTTTGGGACTTGCTGAAAAATTAGCGGATGGGAATTTTTCAGGAACGGTAAAGCTTATTTTTCAACCTGCTGAAGAGGGAGTACGCGGTGCCTATTCAATTGTACAAAAAGGGATTTTGGATGATGTGGATTATTTATATTGTCTGCACCTTGGCACAGATGTCCCCCTAGGAGAATTTCATGGTGGTTCTTCCGGCTTTTTAGCAAGTACGAAAATGGCTGCCCATTTTCATGGGGTATCTTCTCATGCAGGTGCTTCTCCGGAAAAAGGGAAAAATGCTTTGTTAGGGGCAGCCACCGCATTATTGAATATACATGCCATTCCAAGATTCAGTTCAGGTTCTACCCGCATAAATGTAGGTATTCTTAACGGAGGAACAGCCGCTAATATTATTCCAGCTTATGCAAAAATGGTCATCGAGACACGGTCTGTATCCGAAGAAACAAATACTGAAGTGGAGCAACGTGTTCGAAATATCGTGGCTCATAGTGCAGGTATGCATGAGCTGGAACATGAAATTGAAATCATAGGTCAAGCAATTACGATTCGTTGTGATCAGGAACTTGTCGAACTGGCCATGGAAGAAGCCAGGAATGTAGATGGTTTTTCAACAATCAAAGCATGCAGGGAATCCGGTTCTGCTGGTAGCGAAGATGCAAGTTTTATGATTCGAAGAGTACAGGATAATGGCGGGAAAGGGACATATATGATTATTGGGACTGATATTCCTGCACCACATCACCACCCTAAATTTGATGTTCAAGAAGAAGTTTTACCAAGGAGTGCAGAACTTTTGAATCTAATTGCAAGACGCCTATTAAAATAATTCTTCAGAATATATATAGGAAGGAAAGAGTGTAAAATGACACATGTAAAGAGATTATCGGAAATCATTGAACAAAAAAAAGAAAAATTCATTGAAGTCAGTGACTGTATATGGAATTTTGCAGAAACACGTTTTGAAGAATATCAATCTGCTGAATTGCTGTGCAGCACGTTAGAAAACGAAGGATTTTCTGTTGAAAAAGGTGTTGGGAACATAGAAACGGCATTTATCGGCAGCTATGGGACCGGTAAACCTATTGTGGCAATCATGGGCGAATTTGATGCTCTGTCAGGTATGAGTCAAAAAAAAGCTACAGCTAAACAAGAGCCAATAGTCCAAGGTGAAAATGGCCATGGATGTGGTCACAATTTACTTGGTACGGGATCTTTAGCTGCAGCTATTGCGGTGAAGGACTATATGGAAGAGAATCATATAAATGGGACAGTTCGTTATTATGGATGTCCAGGCGAAGAAGGCGGATCAGGCAAAACCTTCATGGTCAGAGAGGGTTTGTTCGATGACGTTGATTTTGCATTTTGTTGGCACCCACTGGATGTCAACGGCGTTATGTCGATGGATTCGCTTTCCAATTTCCAAGTGTATTATAAGTTTAAAGGCAAAAGCTCCCATGCAGCAGCATCACCACATTTGGGACGGAGTGCTTTAGATGCCGTAGAACTTATGAATGTTGGCGTGAACTATTTAAGGGAGCATATTATTCAAGAAGCAAGAGTCCATTATGCTATAACGAATTCAGGCGGATTATCGCCTAATGTTGTCCAACAAGATGCAGAAGTTCTATATTTATTACGAGCTCCGGAAGTTTCACAAGTTCAAGATATTTACTTGAGAGTTTGTAATATTGCTAAAGGAGCTGCCCTTATGACAGGAACTGAATTAGAAATCGTTTTCGATAAAGCCTGTTCCAATGTTATCCAAAACAATGTGCTAGAATCCGTCATGTACAAGAATTTTCAAGAATTAGGTATTCCACAACACGATGAAAAGGAAAAACAGCTTGCCAAAGAAGTCCGCGCCACCTTAACCGAACAAGAAAGGAACAGTACAATCAATCCTTCTAAAGATAATCAAGATGAGGCATTGGCAAATTGGTTAGAACCCATCGAGGGCTTACAAGCGCCATTAACAGGTTCCTCGGATGTGGGAGATGTTAGTTGGATCGTCCCTACCGCCCAATGCACAACAGCTTGTTTTGTTCTTGGGTCACCTTTGCATAGCTGGCAGTGGGTTACACTGGGATCAACATCCATTGCCCATAAAGGAATGCTTCATGCTGGCAAGGTTATTGCGGCAACTGCAGTAGAAGTGCTTCAAAATCCGGAATTAATTGAAAAGGCTAAAACAGAGCTAAAAGAACGATTAAAAGGGAAAAGCTATACCTCACCTATTCCTCAAGATGTAAAGCCTTTAGTTAAAAGATGATAAACTAGATTAGTGGGTTGCCGTAATCATTAATTGTCCGTACCTATATGGTCATTTAGCTCATGGAAACTTATGATGTATAAAAAGGGGTTCGGAAAACTTATCTTTCAGCACATGATATTCCCAAACCAACACCTCCACTCCTCAAGTATGGTTACCATCTACCTGTTGTAACTAAGTTGATTGGAGCGGGTGTTCGAGACTCCTGCGGGAAAAGCGTGTCTAGGGGAGACCCCGCAGGCGCATGCCGAGGAGGCTCCCCTACCGCCCGCGGAAAGCAAGTTTCTTGAGCGGAAATCTACGTCAAATTGTACAAGCCATAAAAAGAAACTGTGTCTTCGAATTTGTCTAAAGTCTCAGGGATCTTCGATTGGAAGGTCCCTTTTCCATTTTGGCTTTATATTAACTCTCGGAAAGCTCTAAGTGTCATAAAAATTGATGGGAAGAAGCTTATCCCTTCATATTCAACAGATATCCTGCAATTTCGTGCTTACTTTTCAATATAACTATTAGCTTTTCAGGGGCACTCTTTTGAAGATCTGCAAATCTCTTTTTCATTTCTTTCTTGCGAGGAAAGTAGGTGGTCATGATAAATTTAACAAACTGCCAGTCTAATTTTTCATTGCAGCCTTTGCGCATATCAGGTCTTGTTTTACCTAGATAAGATAACCTACGTTTTATAACACGGTAAAGGCAAACACGGAGAGGAAGTTCTAAATAAATAATCGTATCGGCAAGCTCCGAACGCAAATTAAAAGAATTACTATAATTGCCTTCCATTATCCACTTGTCATGACTCAATACATCCTTCTGAGCAGAAATAAAATCCTCTAAAGGAGCTTCCACCCAGCCTGGCCTCCAGTAGAATGTATCCAAATGATGTACTTCGATATCCAAATTATCTCCAAGTCTTCTTGCAAAAGTAGATTTTCCGACACCCGCGGACACTCCGATAACCATGATACGTTCCATTTATATACCAGCTTCCTCACTTTATTAATTGAAATGACCAGTATGTCTACCAAATATATATAACCCTTTTAACAGCCTTCTTCCTTTGCACTTCCCTTTAGTTCCATAGAAAAGGCGACCCTTCTTGAATGAAGAATCGCATCAGTTATAGAAAAGGAAGTATGTATACTGCGGTGTCCTGTCGATGAACAAGCCTGACTCAATTTTATCTTTATTACATCAGTTGCCCTAAATGTTTCTTTGCCTCGTAATCAACAAGTTTTTCATCCTGCTTAATTCGTGCCAGATAATCCGGGTTAGCTATAAGTGGACGTCCAATCGCCGCAACGTCAATAATGCCTTTTTCCAGTGCGGCTTCTGCGGTTTCAGGATCAAGCCCCCCTACACCAATTATGATTCCATCCCAGTTGCTGCGTACCAATTCATGCATCGTCAATCCTCTTGCAATCGGTTTGGTAAATTCCATCGTGGATGGGTGAATCATTTTGACCCCTGTTTCATTGAACGCTTCAATAAATGTTTGGATCGCTTTTTCAGGGTCTTCCCACATGTAGGACGGCTGGTCAATTTTCAAAGCCGAGAAACGAATAAGGGTGCGCTCCACTCCAACAGCATCAATAACTGCTTTTAACACTTCCTTCATAAAAGTCAGACGCTGTTTTAAATCACCACCGTACCGATCGGTCCTTTTATTGGAGGTGCCTGAATTGAACTGGTCTATTAAATAGCCGTGTGCACCATGAATTTCCACGCCATCAAAGCCAGCATCCATTGCATTCTTTGCAGCTTGTTTATATTGGTCCACAACTTCTGCAATATCCGTCTCTGTCATTTCTTCAGGAGTGTCAAAAGGTTTACCGAATCGTGAAACCTTACCTTCTGCAGCGATGGGTGACGGAGCCTGCGGAGGAAGTCCTCCTGCAATTTCATGGTGGCTTGCACGGCCCACATGCCAGATTTGCGCAATAATCGTTCCGCCTTCTGCGTGCACTGCTTCCGTTACTTTTTTCCACCCGTTGATTTGCTCTTGAGTATATATTCCGGGAACCCCAGGATTGCCCTTTGCCCTTGGTGAAATCACTACACCTTCAGTGATGATAAGTCCGATTCCATCTTGAGCCCGTTTTCGGTAATATTCTACGGTCAGGTCGTTCACAACACCGGTTTCGTTATCGGCAAACGACCGTGTCATAGGAGCCATTGCCGTTCTTGTTTTTAAGTTCCATGCACCTATTGTTACAGGTTCAAACATTTTGGCTTTCATTGTATTCATTTGAATTCCTCCTGTTAACCGCTTTACCTGGGCTAAATTTTAGTAACTATTACTGTGTAAGATTATCCGATATGTGGTTGGTTTTCAAATAATTCACTCTGTTCTTAAAGCTTTTGATAAAACATGGGAATAAAGACCAATAAGAACGTTATTATTTTTTCCAAACAAAAAGCCAGACAGAGAAAGTCTTTCCCTGCTGGCTAATTTATCTTTTTTCAGTAATATCTTATCAGTCCCGTGCTGTCCTGATAAAAAACGACACGATCAAACCAATGATTGCAAGGACAAGACCGAAAATAAAGGCATCCTGAACGCCTGCAGTCAATGAACCGCTGATGGCAGATGGATCGAACGGATCTTCTGCATTTGCCATATAATTTTTTTGGGATGCTGACATGATTGTAATGGCAACAGTTGTACCGATGGCCCCCGATACTTGCTGCAATGTATTCATTAGAGCCGTTCCATCCGGATAAAGTTTTTTCGGCAGTTGATTCAGACCATTTGTCTGGGCCGGCATCATGACCATCGAAACACCAATCATAAGGAGGGTATGCATGACGATTACCATAATGATCGCCGTTTCAGTCGTTACGTTCGTCAAAGTCCATAACATGACAATCATGATAATGAAGCCCGGGATCACTAACCCTCTTGGCCCGAACTTATCAAAAATGCGCCCAGTAACCGGAGACATGATACCATTAAGCACTCCACCCGGTAATAGTACAAGCCCAGCAGAAAACGCAGCTAATGCAAGACCGGTTTGCAGGTATAACGGTAAGAGGATCATGGATGACATGATGATCATGAAGGTGATGAAGACGGTTATTAACCCTAACGTGAACATCGGGTATTTAAAAACACGCAAATCAATCATCGGTTTATCCATGTTGAATTGCCTCACAGCAAACAGGAATAGTGCTATAAGACCAACAATGATCGAAGATAGAACTATCGCATTGCTCCATCCTTGTTCTCCGACAATACTGAAACCATAAACAATTCCCCCAAAACCAATGGTCGATAATATAATGGATGGTACATCGATTTTAGGTTTGGTGATTGTTGAAACGTTTTGCATATACTTGAGTCCGAATAGTAAAGCGATCACAAAGAACGGTAAAGACACCCAGAAAATGTAATTCCATTCTAGATTTTCGATAATCAAACCTGAAGCCGTCGGTCCGATGGCTGGGGCAAACATGATCACCAGCCCCATCAATCCCATCGTCGCTCCCCTTTTATGAATAGGGAAAATCAATAAAATGGTATTGAACATGAGAGGTAATAAAAGACCCGTTCCGATAGCCTGGATGACACGTGCTAGCATCAAGATGCCGAACCCAGGGGCAATTGCTGCAATGAGCGTCCCAATGATGGAGAACACCATTGAGGCAATGAATAATTGACGAGTATTGAACCACTGAATCAAGAGTCCCGAAACGGGTACCAATATCCCCAATGTTAATAGGTAACCCGTTGTCAGCCATTGCACGGTGGAAGGACTGACATTGAATTCTTGTATTAGATCCCCCAGCGCCATGTTTAATGCCGTCTCGCTGAATAACCCAATGAACCCTGCAATTAAAAATGCTATTAATATAGGGGTCGTTCTAATGACTGGGTTTTGTTGCTGTGTTGCATCTGCAGACATAAAATAATTCCTCCAATTACTAACTGTTCGACCTAAGCTTAAGATAATTTTTCCATGACTTATTTATTTATCAGCAATAATGGTATCTGTTCCGCAATGGCTTGGAGAGGTTCCCCGTTTTTCGCCGTTAAGGATAAAAGGATACCGCCTTCGATTAAAGCATTAATTACGATACTCAATTCTTTTGCCCGTTTCTCACTGAATTCCGCCTCGAGTAATTTCTTCACATATATGGATTGCCAATCTTCTATCGCTTCTTGACAGGCCGTTCTTATCTGCTCACTCGTCGTATATGTTTCTGCTGCAATCGTCCCGATTGGCAGTCCTAATAGATTTTCACTATCACCAAATACCTCGGACAAATGAAAAATATGAGACTGAATGGCTTTGATAGGGTCTTCAATTTCATCAAATCCCCGTTCAATTTCATCTATAACGAATTCTTTTGTATGAATAATCGCCTCGATCGCCAATTCTTCTTTGCCTTTCGGAAAATAATGATACAGCGAACCTTTTGGGATACCACTTTCCTCAATGATGTCCTTGAGCCCTACACCGTAATATCCACGTATCCGAAAAAGTCGGGAAGCAGCTTCAATAAGAATGTCTTTCGAGTTTCGTTTTTCT
Organism: Peribacillus aracenensis; assembly: GCF_025175645.1. Classification (NCBI taxonomy): domain Bacteria; kingdom Bacillati; phylum Bacillota; class Bacilli; order Caryophanales; family Bacillaceae; genus Peribacillus; species Peribacillus aracenensis. The sequence continues at coordinate 81,472 of NZ_JANZMJ010000021.1, read as the reverse complement.
GCCATAGCTGGATCACTCCTTGAAATTATATCAACCGGTCTATTAGAGACTATACTTGTATATCATTGTTTTGTCAAAAATGACAAAGCCAGTGAATGGAATATGCTATTTACTCATTGAAAACAAAAGGCTGTTTTCGCATACTTTGGTGCTATTTACCAAGTAAAGCGGTGTGGTTGATTTCCCCTCCAGATGCTCGCTTTCCGCGGGGCGGGCGGTGAGCCTCCTCGGCGTAAACGCCTGTGGGGTCTCACCTGTCCCGCCGCTCCCGCAGGAGTCTCGCACTTGCGCTCCAATCAACCTTAAATCGTTTAGTTTTTAAAAACAACAATCTTTACGAAAAGAGCCAAACAAAAAGAACACCTCATAATGGTGCTCTCTGCAAGTTTAAAAATCGAGGCAATACCTAATCCGCTATTTTTTTTAAAACGCTTCCATTAATGATCAAAATAATCGGCCGGCCATCATTATCTTCAAGGATTCTTGTCATGATTTTTAAAATCAAGAATAGCAATTACAAACATGCCAAAGCTTAGCATTAGGGAAATAACTTCGAAAGTACCCATTCATACATCGCCTCCTTATATCCAGCTTTTCCTGATCAGAGATTGTCCTATACAAGAAAAAGATGAAGCGGGGGCTTTTCAATAAAAAAAGCAAACCCAATCAGGGTCTGCCCTCGTACTTCATTCTTATGATGGATCGTTGAACCTTTTTCAAAAGATCGATTACTGTTAATAACCAAGTTTTTTTTCCACAACGTTCATTAGGGGCTTACCGTCAGAAAAAAGCTTTAAATTTTTCAGGAATAATTCCATCACACGATCTATGTGTTTGGAAGAGTTATAAGCATTATGCGGGGAAACCATGACATTTTCCAGCTGCCAGAAAGGGTGATCCTTAGGTAAAGGTTCTACTTCAAACACATCTAGAGCCGCTCCTGCTATGTGCCCATTGCTTAAGGCATCGATTAAATCTTCATCCACAATCGTATTGCCGCGGCCGACATTAATTACATAGCTGCCTTTTTTCATTTTATTTAAGCGTTCTTTATTAAAAAAGTATGAGGTATCTTGTGTATACGGCAGTGCCAAGACGACAAAATCGGACCTGGAAAGGACATCATCCACTTGATCCATACCCATTATCAAATCAGCAGGTTCGTATTCTTTGTTCCTCTTGGAGGGATTCCGGCGGCACCCGATAACGGTCATGCCTAGTGCCTTACATCGCTTTGCTATCTCATAGCCAATATCACCATACCCAATTATCCCCACTGTCGCATTTTCAAGATCCTTCACAGGAATTTCAATCCAGGTTTTGTTTATTTGATTTCTGATCATTGTCGGTATGCCTCTTGCTAACGAAGATAGCATCGCAATTGTATGCTCGGCTATCGGGACTGATGTGCAGCCTTTGACATTGGTGATGATGACATCGCTGTTTTCTATATCTTCATTCAGCATGGCCTCCACACCAGCACTGTCTGAATGGACCCATTTAATCCTTGGAGCTTTTTTTATAATGTTAAGATTATCATGAAGCCCCTGCGTATAAAGGATATCAAACTTTGATAAATCAACTGTTGGCTGTGGTTCAGGTTCACCGAATTCCCATGGCTCGACAACAACTTCTGAACAAATCTCCTTAAACTCATTAATGTATTTTTCCGGTATATCGACCCTGATATAAAGTGAAGGTGCCATTTTCTTAGAACCAGACATTATAAAACCTCCTCAAGACCCTCCGATTCCCTTTTCCCTGTATTATTGGAAGGCAATCCGTTGCGACTATATCATGCCGTGCATGATGATCACTTCAAGAAATCCGGTTGCTCTTTTCTGATTCTGTCCCAAAGAGGCTGAAAACTCAGCCAACCCTCATATTCCGTTCCCGTTTGTTCTGCTGTTAACTTTGCATACTCTTCTTCTATAAAAATCGGCTTACCAACAGATTCAGCCATTATCTGAGCTTGACATGATCGTTCCATCGTTATGAACCACCAAGCAGCTGAATCTACAGATTGGCCAACCGTTAACAATCCATGGTTGCGGAGGATGACAGCTTTGTATTGACCTAAAGCCTTAGCAATGCGCTTACCTTCTTCGGATGCATAAACCACACCAGTAAAATCATCAAATAATGCATGGTCATTGTAAAATTGGCAGGCATCTTGCGTAATCGGATTTAATAGTCTCCCTAAGGAAGACCATGTCTTTCCATATACCGAATGAGCATGTGCCGCTGCAATCGCATCCGGTCGCGCTTTATGAATTTCAGAATGAATGGCAAAGGCAGCACCATTCACGGAATGTTCACCCTCTACAATATCACCTTTATGATTAACCAATATTAGATCCGAAACGGAAATTTGACTAAAATGCATCCCAAATGGATTGACCCAGAAATGGTCTGTATATTTAGGGTCACGGACCGTAATATGGCCAGCCACCCCTTCATCGAAACCAAACTTTGAAAAAAGCCGGAATGAAGCTGCCAAACGTTCCTTCCGGTGAGTGCGTTCTTCTTCCATCGTATTGAATGTTGCGGGTTGCAGGGAAATTGTCTTTGTCATTTTTACTTTCCTCCTCGATTTTTCCGTTTTTTTCCGGATCTTCAATTAGCCATGGTGTCCATGTCAGCTTTACCTTTTACCTCTTGCTTTACTTCACTTTCATTCTTGTGTTCATTATTGGAACTTAGGAAGGTAATCGTAGTGATGACGACAAAACTAGTAGCAAGCCCGTACAGAATTGGTTGAGTGGAGGAAGGTCCATTTATCACCAATCCCACAATAATAACGATCATGCTGGCCAGAATGGAGTAAAATGCCGCTGTGGCCGTGACCCTTTTCCAAAAGAAACCAAGGATGATCGGAAAGAACACAGCACCGGATAAAATGGCGTAAGCTACATCCAATGCTACTAATATATCTTGAATCCATATCGAAACGATTATGGTCAATACACCGATCGTTAAAGTTGTAATTCGGGATGTTTTTAAAAATTGTCGTTCACTCATTTTTGGACCAATATATTTTTTAATGATGTCATTAACGACTAAAGTGGACGAAGCTAGCAAAGTTCCTGAAGCTGTGGACATTAGGGCAGATACCACGCTCGCAATGACAACCCCCAATAGACCAGCAGGTAAAGTTACCATCGCTATGCTGGTAAATGCATTTTGTGGATCTCCTAAATCGGGAAGGATAATAAAAGCGCACATTCCAATGATACTAATTGCAATTGCATAAAAAACACTATATAGTCCCGCTCCAATCGTTCCGCCACGAGAAACTGCTTTGGTCCGTGCAGTAAAAAGACGCTGCCAAATATCCTGGCCAACAACTACCCCTAGAGTAAATAGTAGGAAATATTGAAAAATTGTCTCTCCGCCAATGTTCCCTAGCTCGAAATGTGATGCAGGGAGACTCTCTTTAAGCGAGCCCCACCCTCCTGCCTTAGAGATGCTCAACGGAAGCATGATAAAGAAAATACCGATCGTCATGATGACGAATTGCACGACATCAGTCATGGTAACTGACCACATACCTCCTAATATTGTATAAAATAAAACGATCCCACCCCCGACTATCATGGAAACCGTTAAATTCCAGCCAGCCAAAACATGTAAAATCGTCCCCATCCCAATCACTTGCGTTACAGTCAGCATGAATGTATAGATAACAGAGACCAGGGCACTGATCAATCTTGTCTGGGAGTTGTAGCGCTTCTCAAGCATTTCACTGATCGTCAATACTTTTAAATTAAATATCTTATTTGTTAAAAACAACCCGATAGCGATAATGCCGAGCCCGATCATCACCACTAGCCAAATACCGGATATCCCAAACTGATAACCTAACTTTGCTGTTCCTAGAGTAGAAGCACCCCCTAATATCACAGCAGCTAAACAGGATAAATACATAAAATGACCAAGATTACGTCCTGCCACAATGAAATCATCTGCCGTTTTTGCCCGTTTGGATCCGATTACTCCCACAATGATTAAAACAGAAAAATATAGAATCATGATCGATATATCCAAAATATGCATTTACACATCTCCTTTTTGGGCTTGTTATGTTCTATCGCTTTGTAAAAAGGGAAGGAAGGGATTACACCGATACCTTCCTTCTTTACAGTAAAAATGAGGAATTACTTGTTAAGCTGGGTTTCCAAATCTCCGGCTCTCTCTTTTTTCTCCAGTTTCCCTTTTTTTGCGAGAGCGATGAGTGTGATGAATTCATAGACAATATTAGCGGCTGCGGCAGCCGTGATTTGTCCGTGATCGTATGATGGTAAAACCTCAACAAGATCGAATCCAACAAAATCTATATTCGTCAATCCTCTCACTAAGGCTAAAGCATCATCAATGCTGGCTCCGGAAACTTCAGGGGTACCCGTTCCTGGAGCATAGACCGGATCTAAGAAATCAATGTCAAAGGATAAAAACACCGGACCATCCGCAACACGCTCATGAATGACCCTTAGCATCTTTTCTACCCCGATACGTTTATAATCGTTTGTCGTATAAACGCCCAAACCTAAATCCCGGGCATCTTGAAGATCTTCCGGCCCATACAGACCGCCCCTCATACCAATTTGAAGAGATCGTGATACATCGATGAGACCCTCTTCTATCGCGCGGCGAAAAACGGTTCCGTGATTATACTTTTGATCAAAATAACTATCCCAAGTATCAGAGTGAGCATCGAATTGAAGCAGGGCAACTGGACCATGTTTTTTTACGATCGCACGTAACTCCCCTAGCGTAATGGAATGATCGCCCCCCAATGAAATGGGAATGATCCCTTTTTCAATGACAGGGATAAGCTCTTCCTCGATCTTTTTATATGTTTCAGAAATATACCCCGGAATGATCGGAATATCCCCATAATCAATTCCGGATATATAGTCAAAAATATTAATATCTTGTTCTGGATTATAAGGACGTAAAAGGATTGAAAAATCGCGAATGGCTTCTGGTCCGAATCTCGCACCCGTTCTAAATGATTGTCCGGAATCAAAAGGAATTCCCGTAATGACAAAATCCATATGTTCATCTACCCGTTCAACAAATGGGAGCCGCATAAACGTACGCACTCCACAAAAACGGGGTGATTTGAATGAGTCTTTCGGTTGATACTTCATCATGTAACATCCTCCTAAATTCTAAATCTGCTATTATTTTTCACTCCACTGCAATGGCAGATGTCATACAAACTTCCATCTTTTCAAATAGAATGGACATATATAACACCTTGTTTGGAAATTCTCTTCTTACCTTTTACTAAGCAAGATTCAGGCCAACTATTTCGCTGCGGTATATAAGGCTTTTCATTATTTTATTTCATCAAATGATTAAAAACTTAATCATTTTCTTGTTTTTTGATTTAATTTTTGATTATTTAGACTATTTGATTTATATTTTAATTAAATAGCATCCCAAAACCGAAAGGAGCGGAATGTATGTACGATGATATGCTGGAGGAAGAACTAAATAAGATTATTGAAACATCGAATAATAACATTCTCATTACCGATCAAGACGGAATCATTTTATATTCCAACCCAAAGCTTTGGGAGATTTATGGTATGGAAAGTGACTCTTATATCGGTACCTCCGTCTATCAATTAGAAAGTGAGGGCCTTCTCACACCTTCCATCAATGCGATTGTTTTAAAAGAAAAGAAAGCGATGCGGATCATGCAGGAAACGAAAACGGGTCATGTTGTCATGTCGACTGGCTATCCCATTTTTAATAAGGACGGACTTCTCGTCAGGGCAATCAGCTATGGTCAGGATCAAACCGAGATTCTGCAATTGCAGGATCAATTTGAACAATTACAACGAAAAATAAAAGGCTATCAAACCGAAGTCGAGGATTTAAGAGAAAAGGAACTGGATTACCATTATTTGATTGCTAGAAGTAATGAAACGAAGCATATTTTAAAGACGATCCATAATGTTGCAAAAACCGATGCCACGATTCTCTTATTAGGACCTTCCGGGGTAGGGAAAAGCACTTTTGCCCGTGCAGTTCATGACCAAAGCAACCGAAAGAAAGAACCTTTTATCGAAGTGAATTGCAGTACGATACCTGATAGCTTGTTTGAATCGGAAATATTCGGCTATGAGCCGGGATCATTTACAGGGGCAAATAAACAAGGGAGGCAAGGCCTGATTGAGCAGGCTGACAGCGGAACCCTTTTCTTGGATGAAATCGGGGAACTCCCACTTGCCATGCAGGCTAAATTACTGAAAGTATTACAGGAAAAAAAGATAAAGCGCATCGGTGGAAAAAAAGAAAGCCATATTAACTTCCGCTTGGTTGCAGCAACTAATCAAGACTTGAAGGAGATGGTAAGTCAAGGTAAGTTTAGATTGGATTTATTTTATCGTTTGAATGTGATTCCCATCCAGATTCCGGCATTACATGAACGTAAAGAAGATATCCCTCTCTTAATTCAGCATCACTTACAGAAAACCAGTGATAAATACCAGAAATTCAAAAAAATTCATTCATCGACGTATGAAGTTTTGACTCATTATCATTGGCCCGGAAATATACGGGAATTAGAAAACTTGATTGAACGGTTAATCCTGACCATCGAAGAACCAATTATATTTCCGGAACACCTTCCGCAATCCATCACAGGGCAAATTGAACAGCCTGAAGACTCCACCTTCCTTGCAATCGAACAGGATTGTGAAGAGAATTTCGATTTAAAGAAGACTCTGGAAAGGGTTGAAAGGCAACTGATTGCAAAAGCATGGAAAAAATGTAAAACCACATACGAGATGGCAGAACATTTGGGCATCAGCCAGCCAACAGTCATCTATAAATTAAAGAAATACAAACAGTATTTGTAATTTCATCTGGACTGGAATCCACTAAAAGTGAAATCTTTGATCCGAAAATAAGGCCAATTAAAAAGCCCTAAAAATTCAATAAAAAAATCCACTTTCAAGATGAATGGGATTCACAAACATCGTTTACGTTTCCAAATTATTAAGGGTAAAGCTTACATTAATTAAACGAATGATGTCAGTGAAGCTCCTGCAACACCTGTTAGCGACCATTCACAGGAACGGTAAACAAAGTGTTGGCTCCTTTCACTGTATAACTGGAAACCGGTTGCCCCCACTATTCCTGTTGGACCGGTTTCACCTGTTATTCCTATCGATCCTGTTGCTCCGGTTGTTCCCCTGCTTTATTGACTCAATAATTCATAATGCGAAAAACCCTCCTGATATGTTTTCCCCACAAATGTGGTTTTTTACATCTTAGGCTGCAGGCAAAAAGGCTCCCATAAAAAGGAACCTTCTATTACTAACATTGCAATCTTACCAAACATTTTTATACATTCAAGCTTTTTTCCAATTAGGAACCGCAAGATTCGCGGATGATCAACTCATCTTCCAAAACGAATTTTTTCTTTTCAATGGTTCCGGCCTTTCATTAAGGTCAACAATAATTTTGTTGCCTTTTTAATATATTTTTTGATTATCAAGCCAATATAAAGATCGTCGTCAAATGAAATCCTTTCATTTCGTTCAGTTCCACCTGAAGGAAATGGTGAACGCCTATCCTGGCGCACGAATCGTAATCTAAATCGGCTGGGACCGGTTTGGTTTCAGATAAACTAACCACTACTTTAAAGACATCTTAATGGTATTTTTAAATATTAATATTTCTAAACTTAGTTGACTTTATTTTAGGAATCCTAGACATCCTTAGATTTAATCCCCTTATAAGTTCATAAATATCAACATACTTAGCGACCTTCCAGCTCCCCCACTCTTCATTTGCAATCAAAGTCACCATTCTAAAAAATTATTTTACTATATCAACAGAATAGGAATAACCTAAACCTATTTTGAGATGATTCCATCGACAAAAAGAGGCACCCATAAAGGGAGCCTGAATTTTAGTGAAGGTAAGCTATTGTATGTGAACGGCCACCATTCCGCATCCCTATACGACGCGATAGTTGAGAAATGGGATATTCCACCCAGTAACTTAACTTTTCTAATGTACGGAATTCAAAAAGGGCTAGTAAGTTATTCCACTGCCTTTTTAATAGCCTTCACTTCATATAATGATCCTTCCGAACTGACGATATATTCAGGCTTTGGTTTCCCAAGGTTTGCTTTATGGCCTGCGATATGGGCTTCACTCTTTTCCCACTGCTTCCAATGTGCCTCCGACTCCCAATTGATCATGATGATGACCTCTTCATCGCCGCGTCGCACTTTTTTCACCATCACACTTAAATCGATGAACCCATCCTGCCTTTCAATGATTCCTTCCCCACTGAACCGTTTTACTACTTGGTCTGCATTTCCTTCTTTTACTACCATTTTCCTCTTCTGAACGAACATTATGAACAACTCCAATCGATATGCTAATAATGAAACATTTTAGTCGATAACGATTCTCATTGTCAATTACTGTACCTTTGACTATGGGCCTCCGAACTCTAAATCCCAAAAACAAAATAAAAAATGAATCAGGAAGTCATGCAGATCTTCCTGACCCGTTTTTTATTGTCATTCACCTTTTATCTTTAAGACTTTTGGGAACATAGTCATTCAGTTTGTTAAATAAAGAAGTAATGTAGGAGCTGAGTTCAAATCGATCCTCCTGAACAAATTCGATTAACGACACTCCATCCTTTTTCATATCTTTTCCCCCTTTTAGTCATTATCCCGGTGTATGAACATTTCAGCCACTAATACCCGTGTATTCCGCCATTAGCCCACTTACATCTACTCTCCATCGTTTTCTTTATTTAATTATACAAGAAAGCGCTTACAATGTAAAATATTATAAATACTATAGATTGCTATTTAATTAGAATGTTCCAGTTATATAAAGCTTCATCTACATCATATTTAAATGATCGAGCCATGCTGGCTTTTAGGTGTACTTTTCAATATCATTACTACTTGTCTTTTTCACAGTGTATGAAATTTCATGAAATCCCCTTCAATATTTCAGTTAAACGAAGGAACTCTTCCTTATCTCGATTTCTTAATGAGTCATCGATTTCTTTTTCGATTTGTGCTCTCCGGTAATCACTAAGGGCCTTTTTTAAAACCATTTCAGCCATCTCTTCAGGTTCAAGCGATGTTCCTGGCAATTGCTTCTCCATACGAAACCAACTCCTTAACCTTTTTTCTATTATACTAAATAACTTGGAGATTATTATTATTTCTTGAAATCTTATCCTTTCCTCTTTTTTCATTTCCTTATCCACATGATTTCCACTTTGCCACTCTTCTATACATGAAAAATTCTAAATGTTTTGAGTTTAATTCTCCTCCTTAGTTAAAACTTTTTCATTTTATCCGGGAAGTTCAAATCATTATTTCCATTACTTTAGAATGAATTATATTCCAATACAGGTGGTGAGAGCTAAGTTATTCGCTTCATTTTTTTCAGAAAAATCAGAAATATATTGACCGTCATGGATAACCTCTCTAAAATAATCTAAATAATCCAGTTTTTTACTTATATTCCTTAAGCATCATTTTTGTTCATTCCAGCTTTATTTATTGCTGTAAACAATTTTGATGAAATACTACGCATTAAAGGAGCATTTCCATGAAAAAAAGTCGAGTTCTTTTCGCTAGTTTAGCTGGTTCCGTTATTGAGTGGTATGATTTCTATTTATACGGGACAGCAACAGGCCTAGTTTTTACAACTCTATTCTTTCCCAATCATGATCCTGCGATTTCACTTCTTCTCGCCTTTGTCACTTTCGGGGCTGGTTACGCTGCCCGTCCAATCGGAAGTATCCTATTCGGCCATATGGGTGATCGCATCGGAAGGAAGGCAGCACTCATGTTCACCCTTATTGGTATGGGAGGGAGTTCAATGCTTATCGGTGTTCTGCCCACTTATGCCCAGGTTGGGTTGGCCGCCCCCGTCATCTTGGTGGTGCTGAGGTTGATTCAAGGAATTTCCTTGGGTGGTGAATGGGGCGGAGCCATCCTATTGGCAACGGAATCTGCTCCAAAGGGTGTCCGTGGGCTATATGGATCCATTCCCCAACTAGGGGTCCCCATCGGTTTGGTTGCCGGTTCATTCAGCCTAACCCTTATCAGTTCCTTGACAACCGATGCCCAATTTTTAGCTTGGGGTTGGCGGATTCCATTTCTTTTAAGCGGTGTACTGATCGCATTGGCAATCTGGGTAAGGAGTGGCATTGAAGAAACGCCGGAGTTCCAGCAACAGAAAGATAGCGGTGATCTTGCGAAAGTTCCCATTATTGAAACGTTGAAACACGATTGGAGAAGTGTGCTCCAAGTGATCGGACTAAAAATTGGGGACGGGTTCTTCAATGTATTCATCATGTCCTATGTTCTCGTCTTTACTACACTGTATTTTGGTTATTCCCAAGATTCAGCCCTTACCGGTTTAACGATTGGCTGCGCTACAATGCTAATTACCATTCCTGTCATTGGTTACATTTCAGATTTCATTAATCGAAAAATCATCTATTTTGGGGGCCTGATTCTCCTTTTCGTCTTGGCCATCCCATATTTCACATTGATTGGGCGTGGGGTCAGCTGGTTCTACATTATGCAGGCAGTTGTACTCGGCGTCATCTGGGGAGCCATTTTTTCGACACAAGGGACATTATTCTCGGAGCTCTTTCCAGCCAAGGTCCGTTATACTGGATTATCTGTCGGTTATCAGGTCGCGGCAGCCATTGCAGGTTTCGGTCCGCTCATCTGGACTGCCATGGCGGAATCATATGGACCATCCCCTTTGGTTTTTGGCGGATTCATGATGGCAGGTCTCGCAATTTCCCTGGCGCTTTGTATATTATCACCGCATTTCAGCAAAAGGATTGAAAAGGATCAAACACTCAAGCCACATGAGCTGGATTTGAACTGATACTAAAACATCTGGCATGAGTAATACAGAGGCTGCAAGTCCTATCACTCGGACGAGCGGCCTCTGTTTTTTTAGAACGTATATACCTAGTTATACTTCTACAATCTCCAAAAGATTAGTGAGCGTCCGGATTTCATAGGTGGGCTTGATTCCGAGATTATTATCCTTTTGATGGGGATTGTACCAGCATGTATCCATTCCATAATTCAAACCGCCCTGTATATCTGATGTCAAGGAGTCACCCACCATCAACACTTTCGATTTATCCGTGATCTTTAACTTGGAAAATGCATAATCAAAAATCCCCCTATCAGGCTTCTGAAACCCAGCCTCTTGGGAAATTATCAAAGTCTCAAAGGTATTGCAAAGGGGTGACCCCCCGATTCTTGCTGTCTGCACTGTCGTGAAGCCATTTGTTATAATAGCCAGCCGGCATCCTCCAAGCTTCTCGCAAACCTCTAAAGCCCCAGGCAGAAGATGTATTTCCTTTCCCAAATGTCCAAGGTACGCACGGCTGAACGCATCCGCATCGATATCAAGCCCATGCTTCAGGAACAATCGCTTGAATCTCTCCACTCCCAGATTTGTTAAATCAATAAGCCCCTGTTCCAGGTCCCTCCATAATACCTGACTGATTTCTTGGTAGCATCCCGCATAGTCCTCCGCCCCTGTGGGCAAACCGAACTCCAAGAAGACTTCTTGAAGTGCTTTTTTTTCTGATATTCCAAAGTCTAGCAATGTATCATCAACATCAAATAAGATAATCTCGTATTTCATCGCTGCCTCCTGTATCCAAACTGAACTTTAAAGTCATCATCTGTATTATTATTCCTATCATTAAAATCCTAACGAAGAATAACTTCCTCCAAACATAAAAAAGCCGAATAATGAACACCGTTTTATTAGTGTCCATTATTCGACCGATGACACAATCCCCTGTTTATAAAGCCTTTTTTTTAGGAAGGGGCACTTTTTGTTCAGATTCTTTATTTTGTTTTTCTATTGTTAGACCTATTTCGGCTTTAAGACCTTTATATGTAGAATAACACATGATGAGCATTAGAACCGCCAAAGGAACCGCGGTTGCAACAAGTGCAGATTGCAAACCTGCCAGACCACCAGTCATGATCAATACAATAGAAATTGCCGCAATGACAGCTCCCCATATTACTTTTATTGAATGGGATGGATTTGGATTTCCATTTTCACTAAACATCCCTAACACAAAAACAGCTGAGTTGGCAGATGTGATAAAGAAAACCAGAACGAGTACCATAGCTAGAATACTTAAAAATGTAGTCATCGGAAAATAATCAAAAAATTTGAACAATGCCGATGTCACATCGCTCGAAACTGCAGTAGCTAGTGCTGCTTCACCCATATTTTGAATTAAATGAATGGCTGAGCCCCCCATAACAGCAAACCAGAAGAATGATCCTATTACCGGAATGAATACGGCACCCATCATAAATTCTTTAATCGTTCTGCCTTTTGATATTCTAGCGACAAAACTTCCAACAAGTGGCGCCCAAGCAATCCACCAACCAAAATAAAATAAAGTCCAACTAGCTATCCAAGTACCTTTTTCATCACTATAAGGCTCGGTCCTGAACGACATGCCTACAAAGTTCTGAACGTAATCACCTATCCCCTGGAAAAAGACTTTAAAAATGGTTTGGGTCGGTCCGAGAAAAAGAACGAAGGCCAATAATGCAAATGCTAGCAGCATATTTAGATTGGATAAATGTTTCATGGCCCCTTGTAGCCCAGAAACCGTGGATGCTACATAAATAATTGTCACTACCACAATGATAGATGTTTGAACACTAACATTCATCGGCAGATTCCACAGAAAGTTCAAGCCACTGTTGACCTGCAACGTACCAAAACCTAGTGACGTAGCAATGCCAATGACGATGGAGAGAATGACAAGCACATCAATCCCCTTTCCAATGGGGCCTCTGATTTTGTCTCCTATTAAGGGATAAAAAACAGAACTTAATGAAGAAGGTAATTTTTTTCTGAATTGGAAGAATGCTAAAGAAACTCCTACAAGTGCATAACAGGCCCAGGCCGAAACTCCCCAATGCAAGTAAACTAATTGCAAAGCGAGCTTTGCTGACTCTTCGGAAGAGGCTTTACCAAAAGGAGGATTAATATAGTAGGAAACAGGTTCTGCCACGCCCCAAAATACTAGACTGATACCAATGGAAGCACTAAATAGCATACCAATCCAAGTTGCTGTTTTATATTCAGGGCGATCGCTATCTTCTCCTAAACGTATATGACCGAATTTAGACAGTCCTATATACATACAAAACACAAAGAAAGTAAAAACACTCCCCAAAATGAACCAACCCAAATTATTGTAGATAAAATCAAGCGATGAATTAGAAAAACTCTCTAATTGGCTTGGCATGAATACACCAATGGCTATTAAGCCTAAGCTGATTGCTAATGATATGTAAAACACATATTTCTTACTTTTCATCCAATCACCCCTTAAATAATAAGATAGACAGTTTACACACATTATGTAAACGTTTTCTTAGTTGAATAAAAAATTAAATTTTTGTCATTAGCCCTCGATACCCATTCCGGGGCTAATGACAAAAAAGATGTAGTCAACTTCATTTCAAAATTTATATTAATGACCATTCAATCAAATTGAACGATCATTTCACCGTCAGACTCTGGATACAATGATTGACTCGATGATTTCCGCAACCCGGTCCCCCACTTCGGAAGTGGATGCCGTGCCACTCATATCGGGCGTGAGCACCTGGGCTTCCAGCAACAGTTGCTCAATCGCTTCAAGCACAATCTTACCATGCAATTCATAGCCAAAAAAGTCGAGCATTTGGCTTGCTGACCAAATGGAAGCAAGCGGATTTCCGATACCCCTGCCGGCAATGTCAGGAGCTGAGCCGTGAATTGGTTCGAACATCGATGGAAATTCCCTTTCAGGATTAATGTTGGCACCGGCAGCAAGTCCGATTCCTCCAGCAAGCGCTGCTCCTAAGTCTGTTAAAATATCACCGAACAGGTTTGAAGTGACAACGACCTCAAAGCGCTTCGGGTCTTTGATCATCAGCATTGCCGCTGCGTCGACAAGATATGAAGCCGTTTCGACTTCGGGATATTCCCTGCTGACCTCTTCGAATACTTGATCCCAGAAAACCATCGAATAATTCAAGGCGTTGGCTTTAGAAATGCTCGTGAGCGATCTGCCTTCTTTTTTCGCGGTTTCAAAAGCAAATCGGATGATCCTTTCCGTCCCTTTACGGGAAAACACACCGTTTTGCAGAACAACTTCATGTTCCTGCCCTTTAAACAGCCAATCTCCTGCGCCTGAATATTCACCTTCACTGTTTTCGCGGATGAACAGCATATCAATATCTTCACGTTTCACATCAACGAGAGGCAAGTGAGCCCCTTTTAATAATGTCACGGGCCGGATATTGACATACTGATCAAAACTTTTACGGATTTTCAATAATAGCTCCCATAGGGAAATATGGTCTGGAACGCCCGGAAACCCGACCGCTCCCAAATAAATCGCGTCAAACGATTTCAGCTTTTCTATCCCATCATCATCCATCATTCTACCATTTTCGGCATAAAATTCGCAGCCCCATGGAAAGTATGTGAAATCCAATTGAAAACCTGAATCGAGTTCAGCCACTTTTTTTAATACTTTTATGCCTTCATTAATCACTTCAGGGCCAATGCCATCTCCTGCGATAACCGCAATTTTGAATTGTTTCATAAATGATCTCCTCGATTTTCAGTCTTGGTTCCAAACGACCAATTTCATTTCGGTCATTTCTTCCACAGCGTATTTAATGCCTTCACGGCCAGTCCCGCTTTCTTTGACTCCGCCGTATGGCATTTGATCGACACGATAGGTCGGCACATCATTGATGATCACACCGCCTACATGCAATTCCCGTGATGCGTACAATGCGTTTTTCACATTGTTTGTGTATATCCCGGCCTGCAAGCCAAAGCGGGAATCATTCACTTGATCAATCGCTTCCTTCACTGAACCCACTTTATTTACAATGACAACCGGAGCAAATGCTTCCTGGCATGAGACTTTTAGCGTATGATCCGCATCTGTAATGATTGTCGGTTCAAGAATGTCACCTTGCAATTTCCCCCCTGCAGCGATCGTTGCCCTACTGCCTTTAGTTTCCTCAATCCAGCCCAATACACGGGTCGCTTCCCCTTTGGAGATTAAGGCGGAAATATACGTATCCGGATCCAATGGATCGCCAATTCTAAGTTTTTTGGCCGCTGCAGTGAATTTTTCGACAAACTCTTCATACACTTCTTCATGTGCATATACACGTTGCAATGAAATACAGACCTGCCCCTGATTGGAGAAGGCACCCATGATGCAGCGATCGATAATTTTATCGATATCTATATCTTTATCAATGATTAAGGCCGAGTTCGAGCCAAGTTCAAGTGTGGTCTTTTTCAGACCCGCTTTGTTGCGGATTCCGATTCCAACGCTTGGGCTGCCTGTGAATGTGATCATGCTTACCCTATCGTTTTCTACAATCGCTTCTCCGACAGTGCCGCCCGGTCCTGTCACTACATTTAATACGCCAGCCGGCAGACCCGCTTTTTCAAAAATTTCTGCGATGAAAAGTGCGGACAGCGGAGTTTGCGAAGCAGGCTTCAAAACAATGGTGTTCCCTGCAGCTATTGCCGGTCCTACTTTATGCGCCACTAAATTCATCGGGAAGTTAAATGGAGTGATGGCACCAATGACCCCGATCGGTTCTCTTAACGTGTAACCAATTCGGCCAACACCGCCTATGGCTGCATCAAAAGGAATTGTTTCACCGTGAATCCTTTTTGCCTCTTCAGCCGAGAACTTATACGTTTCGATGGTCCTTCCAACTTCCGCTTTTGCGAACATGATCGGTTTGGCTGATTCACGGGAAATGATTTCTGCCGCTTCTTCCGCATTCTCCATTAATAACGCGACAGCCTTCTCCAATATATCCGCTCTTTGATATGCTGGCATTTTTGCCATGACTTCGCGCGCATTGTAGGCGGCTGCAATCGCCTTTTCGGTCAGCTCTTTATCCGCCATGGCAATTTGGGCGATTTCTTCCCCGGAAAAAGGGGAATATAGCGGGGCATAGCTTTCCGTTTCGACTTTCTCGCCATTGATCATCAAATATTGTTTCATCGATTTAAATTGATTCGCTAATTTACTCATTTAGGGCCTCCAATACCATTTCATGAAATTGAACAATTGCTTTTTCCGAAGAAGAATATCTACCTTTGTTAAAGGCACGGGAGCGGAAACCGATTTGTTCCAGCTCTACAAGCTCCACATCTTCTTGACGGACTTGTTCGGCAAACGTAACAAGATCTTTCTCTTCCTGAGTCAAATTCTCATCGCGGAAATAATATGTGTAAACAGCCAAAGTCGTTTCGTGATCAATCGGAACCATTTGAATGGTTGCCATATTTCCAGGACCTGGATAAATGGTCAACATCAAGTTAGGCCACAGCCAGAAAAAGGATCCTCCTTGCATTTCCGCCTTATTTAAATCAACCGTTCCGTAATTTTTATCCGGTTTAACAATCGAACCTTGCAGTGAATAGTTATCACAAGTAATGATTTGGTAATCATCCATATCAAGTGCTGCAACAAAGCTTGGATGTGCTACATGGCAATGGTCACATTCTAAATAGTTATCTATGAACGCTTTCCAGTTTGCCTTGATCACCCTCGTTTTTTGGCTTGTTCTTTTTAGCTCACTTAAAAACGGGTATTTACTTAAACGATCAAAGAAATCGCCGTAAGATTCACTAAGCGGTTTCGCATTATCATCCAAGTTTACAAAAATTAAAGATTCCAAGATTTCCATGCGAACGGAGCGTAAACAGGCATCTTGTACACAGGCTTCATCTTCTCCTTTAAAATTCGGAGCTTTGTTCAATTTCCCATCCAATTTGAATGTCCAACCATGATAACTGCATTGTAAAATTTTCTTCTTGCCTGATTCACTTTTTTCAAGCTTAGTTGCACGATGCGGACATACGTTATAAAAAGCGCGGATCACCTCATCCTGGCCGCGGTTCACTATGATCGGCTCATTGGCTACCTCTGTCGTAAAAAATGATCCCACTTTTTCCAATTGGCTGACATGACCCACAAGCTGCCAAGATTTAGAGAATACTAGATCGATTTCCTTTTCGAGTACTTTCGGATCCGTGTATTTGTCATATGTCAATGTTCTTTCAAATGTTCGATTTGTTACATTTTCCACCTTGTTATAAGCCATTATTCATTTCCCCCTAAAAAATGATTACTAGCATCCCTGCGATACTAGTTATTAAAAATTGATATTTCTTAATTGATCCGAACTTCAGATTCAGCCGGCTGACACTGGTAAATTGGCGAAAGGTTCCGTCGCCA
Organism: Peribacillus aracenensis; assembly: GCF_025175645.1. Classification (NCBI taxonomy): domain Bacteria; kingdom Bacillati; phylum Bacillota; class Bacilli; order Caryophanales; family Bacillaceae; genus Peribacillus; species Peribacillus aracenensis. Next base: position 64,113 of record NZ_JANZMJ010000021.1, on the reverse strand, counting down.
ACTTAATCGAATCTGTCGGACAACCATCAAAGGCATCTTCCAAGTCTTCCTCCAGATCTTCGGATACTTCGGTTATTCCTGTGTTGGCATCCAGGATTGAAAAGGCGATTCCTTCATCGTTATAATCGAAAATCTCCGGTGCAGTCGCTCCACAAGCCCCGCAAGCGATACATGTCTCCTGGTCAACTACTGTGTATTTAGCCATGTGGTTTCCCTCCCTCCATTCACATGATTAAACGGACGTTGTGCTTTTCTCTTTTCCTCCCATTGTGCTCGTGCTGTGCAGAGGCTGAACTTTCGCACTCGGGTCGATATGAACTTTTGCATTACTCACTGCTGTAGGCGCTTCACCGAACCCGCTAGCAATCAGCTTCACCTTGCCTTCATACGTGCAAATATCTCCTGCTGCGTATATGCCTTTGATATTCGTTTCCATTTTAGAATTGACAACAATGGAATTGTTTTGAATTTCAAGACCCCAATCCTTAATTGGCCCTATTGATGATACGAATCCATAATTGACGAGAACGTCATCGACTTCCAATTCAAGCGGTTTTCCACTCTTCGCATCTGTCACAATCACTTTTTCTATATGTTCATCTCCGATCAATTCGGCTGGGAGATAAGGAGTCAAGACCTCAACCTTGGATTGTTTCAAACGCTCTACACTATGTTCATGGGCACGAAATTTATCCCTGCGGTGAATGAGTGTCACTTTTTCGGCTATCGGTTCAAGCATTAGCGCCCAGTCGACCGCCGAATCACCGCCACCGAACACAACCACTTTCTTATCAGCGAATTGGCTCATATTCTGGACGAAATAATGAAGGTTGGCATTTTCAAATCTTTCTTCGCCTTCCATTTTTAGTTTCCGAGGCTGGAATGCCCCGTTTCCAGCAGTTATGATTATCGCTTTCGAGTAATGTGTTTCTTCGGATGTCGTAATGGCAAACATCCCATCCGTAGTACGAACAATGGTCTCTACAGATTGATTAAGACAAATATCCGCTTTGAATTGACCCATTTGTTCCAGTAATCGATCGATTAGCTCCTGGGCCTGGATTTTCGGGAAACCTGCAATATCATAAATGTATTTTTCAGGGTACAAAGCAGATAGCTGCCCTCCCAATTGAGGGAGACTTTCAATGATTTTCACTGAAGCTTGGCGCATCCCCGCATAAAAGGCTGTGAATAAACCAACCGGTCCTCCCCCGATAATAGTGATGTCAGATACTTCATACTTTTCTTCCAAATTCATTCCCCCTAGATGTCTTCCTTGAATAAGATAAATCCGCTTACTAGAAGTCCGCTATGCTCAGATGTCGATTCATGCAATAATATGACATGCAAACGTAGCACTTCGTCAATTTCACCAATTGATAATTTTATATAATGCAATATGTGTGCCAACCTCCGGAAACACTCTAAATAAACAAAATATTTAGAATTCAAATTGAAAACGCTATCATACCGAGTTATAATTAACTCGAAATTGATGAAACCTTAATCAAAATTCACTCATTCCCTTTTGAAAAGAGGATTACCCTATGAAAAGTACGGATTCTACTGACAGTGTCGAGATGACGCTCCAAACTTTATTAAAAATTCTTGATCATTCCTCAGATGAGATTTTCGTCCTTGACGGCGAAAAACGGATTCTTTACGTCAACAAGGCATGTGAGCGCCATTATGGTCTGAAACCTACTGATGTCATTGGCAAATATAATGTGGACTTATTTGAAAAAGGGTACTGGAAACCCTCCATCGTGCCTGAGGTATTTAAAAGGAAAAAACCTTGCTACATAAAACAACAAACGTATATCGGGGCTGAATTGATGACATCAGCGATTCCAATTTTAAATGATGCGGGGGAAATTGAACTGGTCGTCACTACATCCACAGAAACCCAAACATATAAAATGTTAAAAGCAAATGAAGCAAGGGGTGAGTCAAAAATCACTCACGACGAAGATGAAACGGGGAGATTCATTACTAATAGCGGTAAAATCAACCGCATCCTCACTTTTTGTGAAAAGGTCGCGCCGACTGATTCCACGATTTTAATCCAAGGGGAATCTGGAACGGGAAAAGGAGTGCTTGCCCATTTCATCCACCGGATCAGTAAACGGAAAAGCAAACCTTTTCTGACAATCAACTGTGCAGCCATCCCGGAGGAACTGCTCGAATCCGAACTATTCGGCTATTCAAAAGGTGCATTTACCGGTGCAAACAAAACTGGAAAACGCGGATTGATTGAATCCGCAGACGGTGGCACTGTCTTTCTTGATGAAATTGGGGAAATCCCGCTCGCTCTGCAGGCAAAGCTTCTCCAAGTAATCCAGGACAAACAATTCATTCCCGTCGGCGGCAGTGAAATGAAAAAAGTCGACATCCGCATCGTCGCAGCAACAAACCAGAACTTAATAGAAATGGTCAATGATAAAAGATTCCGGGAAGATTTATTTTACCGTTTGAATGTGATTGATATTCAACTGCCTCCATTGCGAGAACGTAAAGAAGATATCATTCCCCTTACGTACAATTTTTTAAATAAGTTCAATGAAAGATATCACGAAAATAAAGTCATTTCGGAAGAATGCTTGAATCTATTAATTCATTATTCATGGCCCGGCAATGTACGCCAGCTCGAAAACTTGATTGAAAGGTTGGTCTTAATAAGTGACTCCGTTATTTTAATGTCCGACTTGCCAGAAATGATAACCGAGAACGTTGAAAAGGTCACACAGATCGATCTCCCCACTACTCTCGATAAAGCACTTGATGAAACGAAACGGATCTTGATCAGGAAATCTTACCAAACATATAAATCATCAAGGAAAGTCGCGAAGGACCTCTCAATCAGCCAAACGAAAGCCTCAGCATTGATCCGGGAGTACTGTGAGGACTTAATGAATAAATAGGCACCATGAAAATGACAATGTTTGTCCACCCTTAAACAAGTCCATTTGCCCCCACCCGAAAAATGCTGGTTATTCGTTGCTAGTGATCGATGGTGAAGGGTAAACACTTATATTCCCAATTCATATGAGCTTCCATTGTAAATCGCGACCTCTTCTTGTTAAAATCACTTAGCTATTAAAATCAGGCACGAACAGTAAATAAGAGACTTCCCCTTTGCGGGCAAGTCTCTTATTTTTAAGAAGATCCTACTATTTTTTCGCCTCTCGGCTTTGTACTATTTGCATCTGGTTCTCTTGTGATGCCAATATGATTGAAATTATCATTAATGGACAGTTTGTATGTCAATGATCCTGTGCCGGATTCATCAGGCTTGAAAGTTCCTGCGTTTGTCCGTTTTCCATCTTTCAGCAACCACACCTGATACACCTCGGACTTTTGAAGGCTAGGCAAATTCTGAATCTGAACGATTAACCTTCTTTCTTCTCCTTGCTGCAAAATGTATGCAGCACCGTCCGTATTCATATTTACAGCGGTCTTATCGGCTGGCTGCAAAGATAGCGACGTTTTAACCTCCATTGGCAGATCGACAGCTGCAAGTTCTTTTTTCAGTTGAATATTGGAATATAACAGCCCAAACGCCAAAACCAGTGCGATTAGTAAGAGACCTGAAGTGACTGGTGTAAACTGCTTAAAGAAAAAACCACTCCAATTCTTTTCCCTTCTCACCGGAGCTTCATCATCAGTCTCAAAGACAAAATTCATAACCTCTGATTTCAGGGAAGAAGAAGGTTCTATTTCTTCGAAATCCCACTTCAATGAATTCCAGGCTTCCGTCATTTGTTCATACTCCCTAGTGCATTCAGAGCATTGCATTAAGTGTTCCATGAATGCTTTTTTTTCTTTTTCTCCCAGTTCACCCGATAAAAATGAAAGCAGGTTAGTGCACTCTGTATCCATTTACAAACCACCTACTTCCAAATGCTTTTTCAACAATTTAAGCGACTGATGAAGTCTGCTCTTGATGGTACCAACCGGTTCATTTTCAATTTTGGCAATTTCCGTTAACGAGTACCCTTTCCAATACAGTAAATCAATCAGCCTTTTTTGCGGCTTGCTTAACTTACTCTTTGCATTGGCAATTTCACTGTGTAATAGCCCATTTTCTATATCATTATTAGGATCTTCTATGTCTATTGGATGACTCATGTCCATTTGTTTGTTATTCCGGATATGAACGCTGTCTTTACGGACATAATCCACACACACATTTCGTGTAACGGTCAAAAGCCAGCTTACAAAGTGCCCCTTTTCGGAATTGTAACTGCTTTTTGTGGTCCAGAGCTTTAAAAAGACCAACTGCACAATCTCCTTCGTTTTTTCAGCATTTCCATTTGTGAACTTAAAAATATAACCATAGATTAATTTAATATGCCGGTCATAAAGTTCTTCCAGAGCAGGACGATGCTTTTTCATTACTAGTGCCATCAATTCCTTATCAAGTTTTTCTTTCAATCGCACCTGCAACTCCTCACAAGTAAATTTTTGAAAAAAACGTATAACAGGAACGACCATCAGTGATCGTCCCTTTTTTCTTATTTTGGAAAAATCGTCTTGTTATTTACAATATACCAAACTTTTTTCACACCTTCGCCATTGACATCTCCCGCTGCCTTATCATTCACAAAATAGTAGAGTGGAAATCCTTTGTAGGTTACCTGCTCTTCCCCCGTATCTTCCCTTTTAATGGTTCCAAAGTCTTTTTCCTCAAATCCTTTAGGGACAGCAAAATCCCTTTCCATGAATGGCGGCCATTTTTTGAGACAATCACCCATGCAATTGCTTTTTCCTGATTTATCATTCTTGAAAAAGTAAAGTGTCATTCCCTTGGAATCAGCGAGGTATTCGTCTGTTGTTTCACTTTCCAACAATTTTAGGGTTACCGCTTTTTCATCGGCAGTCCCACTAACCACTTGATCATTTTTGGGTGAATCATCAGCTTCATTTCCACATGCCGCCAAAACTAGGACCATCATAAAAACTGAAGATACCATCCACTTTTTCATATACTCTCACTCCTCATAAAATTTACTTCCATCCCCATTTTTGAAATACTTGATGAGATTCTTCCGTTTTAAGATAATCAATGAATCGTTTTGCTTTTTTCTTGTTTTCACTCTTACTTGTTATGCTTACCGGGGTCCCTCTATAGAGCTTGTCTTTTTCAGGAAGTTGAACCAGATCCGTCTCATCCGCCAGACGGTAATGCCAGGATTCATAAGTAATCCATGCGTCCAATTTAGAATTTGCCTTCCATAGATCGATAGCTTCTGCACTGGACTTCACTGAAATGTCAATATTCCTGCTAATTCCAGGGATCAATCCTTTTCTTCCGGCCAAATCTTCCCATAGCCCCAGTTGCCCGGCTCCATTAACATCTACAATCTTTACGCCCTTCTTCGTTAAATCCTCCAATGACTGTATATTCTTCGGGTTTCCTTTTCTAACCAGAATGCCAGCTGACCGTGCATACAATTCTGTACGTTTTTTTTCATCAAGGACCTCCGGATAATCATGCATGAATTCAGTCAGCATATACTCGGACCCTCCGTATATGATATCTGCATCCTGTTTGGCTTGATCAATCCATTTTTCTTCAGGTCCCGCTGTAACTTCAACTTTTATCCCTGTTTCTTTGGTGAATCGTTCCGCTATTTCCTTGATAGGTCCAAGAGGGCCACCTGGACCGTATACTTTTACGACATCGTTGACTGCTTGCCCCCGTTTCGTACCCATTTCCGGTGAAAATCCTAACAAGACTGCCATCAATGCTATCCAACCGACAAAAATGACCTTTTTCAATTCTTTTATCTCTCCTCTCTAAAAAGCCTTTGTACTATAGATAACGGGACAAACTTCCAAACGGTTTGAAAAAATTGTTAATTATTTTTAACTTGCTGCAAAATACATCTAATGATCTCCAGTTTCTCGCAACAAAAAAACCATTCGAAAACGGAATGGTTGCAGATGAGACAAACTCCAAAATAATTGAGTTTGCCTACAATTTTTTGTAGGTTTTTAAAATGGCCGTTGATTGGAATGTAGTGCCCGCGGCGCCATTGCGCCTGCGGTTTCTCCCATTGAAGCGCTTTTCTAAGCAGGAGTCTCGTACATTTCGTTCCTATCAACTTTGTTTTAACATGAAGATAGAGTTCCTTTTGCCTACTTTCATGCCCACACTTTTTCAAGCCTCTTAAATCAAAGATCAAAAAATCGGCAGAAAAGGTCAGCTTGATTTGCTTCCCTTTCTCTGTCTATTTCTTTTTCTAACCATTGCAATTCCCAACAATAACAGAGGAATAATCGTTTGCATCAAAAGTCCATGAAAAGGGAAGGCGACGATATCATATCGACTGACATCCATAGAGCTAGGATACGACCAAAAGCCGAATTCTACAATCAAAATCCCCATCGGCCATACAACAGAACGATAGTCGGAGAGATTCAGCCACTGCGCAGTACCCAAAGCAGCTGCATAATAAAACACAGAAATTTTGACAAACGCTCCTACTATCCATACGGCCATGATGGCCGACTCCAAATGTTCAAAAAAGTTGGCTAAACTGATATACCGAGTTACATTCATCAGGGGATAATTCTTTGTGGATGTTGTCGATTCGAGTACAAAAAGAACGATAAGATTCACCACAACTAACGTCATCATCACAGCAAACACAGTCATCATCCCATATTTCATTCCTTTTTTCACATCCGATAAAAAAGGGAGGAGAAAAATGATCAGGAAAAACTCGCTGAACCATCCTCCCGGTATAATTGAACCTTTGATTGGAGGCATAATTCCATTCCCCAATATCGGGAATATATTCTTAAATTCAAAATCAGGGCCGAGTAAAATGATTAAGAGGAGGATCGGAAGGATAAAAACAGGAACAAACAATTGGGCAGCTCTCCCCAACACCTCTATCCCTCCACGGACGATAAAGGCACAGAGGAGTAGCATCGATGCCATGATCACGCTAATCGGAGTTTTGACCAGAAAAGAGTCGACAATAAACTCTCCATAACTCCTTAGGATTTGCCCTGTGATCGGGATATAAAAAAACAAGAATAAAAAACCGAGAATTTTCCCCGGAATCCGACCAATGATCTGTTCACTGAATTGGATAACCGTTTGTTTCGGATAAAGTTTGTGCAGTTTATAAGCGATATACACCGTCGCATACCCGATGAGAGACGCCAAAATGGGGGAAAGCCATAAATCAGTTTTGGCATATTTGGCCGTGATGCTTGGGACACCAAGAATAGCCGTTGCCACGATTGTTGGATATATCATGAATGTCATCTGTAAAGCTGAAATTCTTCCTTTCTCCATCGTCTTCCTCCTTTCTGTGGTAGTACGTAAATCTGAAATCATACAACCCCCTGGATAGATTCACTTTTTCGTATACTCTTCAAACGGCTAAAAAAAGATGCAATCCATTCAGTTGGTTCTACCCCCGTTGCACGAGTATGGACATAGATAGCACCTTATCGATAGGATATTTAGCAAAAAAACGCCCATTCAGCTAGTTTCGGTTCCTTTACGATTTCTTTTCCTTACAACCGCAATCACCAACAATATCAGAGGAATAATCGTTTGCATCAAGACTCCTTGTAAAGGGAATACCATGTTATCATTACGATTAACATCTATTGAGCTAGGCAACGACCAAAAACTGAAAATGACAATCAAAATCCCTATCGGCCATACAATGGGCCGATAGTCGGAAAGATTCAGCCACTGCGCCGTACCTAAAGCAGATACATAATAAAATACGGAAATTTTCAAAAACGCCCCTACTACCCATACCGCCATGACGGCGGACTCCACATGTTCAAAAAAGTGGGCGATACTAATGTATCGAGATGTATTCATCAAGGGATAATTTTTTGAGGGTGTTGTTCCCCCTAGTACAAAAAGAACCAAAAGATTCACCACAATTAACGTCATCATCACGGCAAATACAGTCATCATCCCGGATTTCATCCCTTTTTTCATATCCGCCAAAAAAGGAAGAAGAAAAATGATCAGAAAAAACTCGCTGTACCATCCTCCCGGTACAATCGCGCCCTTGATTGGGGGCATTAAGCCATTACCCAATACCGGGAATATATTCATAAAATCAAAGTCAGGAATCAGCAAGAGGATTAAGATAAAGATTGGAAAAATAAAAACCGGTACAAACAACTCAGCAGCTCGCCCCAACACCTCTATTCCCCCGCGTACGATGAAAGCACACAAAAGCACCATCGATGCCATGATCACACTAATAGGGGTATTGACCAGAAAAGAGCTGACAACAAATTCCGCGTAGTCTCTAACGATTATCCCCGTGTTCTGGATATAAAAAAACAAAAGTAAGAAACCGAGAATTTTCCCCGGAATCAGACCAATGATCTTTTCAGTGAATTGGAAAACCGTTTGTTTTGGATAAATTTTATGCAGTTTATATGCAATATACACCGTCAGATACCCTATTAGCGCAGCAAAAATGGGGGAAAGCCATAAATCAGTTTTGGCATATTTGGCAGTGATGCTTGGAACTCCGAGCATAGCCGTTGCCACAATCGTCGGATACATCATGAATGCCATCTGCAAAGATGAAATTTTTCCTTTCTCCATTTGCTCCCTCCTTTCTTTAATGGAATGAATTTAATGCCGCAACAGATTCACTTTTCCATAAACTCTCCAAATGGCCTGAAAAGAGTTTCCATCCATTGAGTGGGTCCTGACATCTGCGGGAGATTGAACATGGACAGAACCAAGCCAGTGAGGAGCAGTGTAAGAAATGCCACTTTATCTTTTTTGGGATTTTTTTTCATTTTCGGCCATTCAAACAAAATGATTAAAGCTACGATCACGGTTGTACACAAAAAGGCCCCCCATCTCACTTGTCCTTCACCTCATTTTCAGACAAACCTGCCGGTTTGTTTATATAGCCCTGTCTTCGAATATGGGCCGCAACATCGATTTCCACTTCCATCTCAGCGAATATATCATCCCAGTGGTTTTCGACCTTATTAAACTGTTTAGGGTATTTCCTATAGAAATCTTTACCCAACCCTAAAATGTCCGCTTTCTTATCCTGAGTATGCAGAAAAGCCATCTTGATGCGATCTTCTATATCTTTTTGGTATGCTTGTTCTGCAGCTTTTAGCATTTTTGGACTTGAAAGGTTTAAATTCGTTCCATTTTGTATAACAGCTCCTTCTGTATTTACCTTCACCAACAATTTCCATTTGTTATTTCGAAATTGCGGAATCTTCTTGATTTGAGCCGTCACTGGATTCAAAGAAATCTCCCCTTTCACACCTTTGGGTTGAAAGGTCACGGTGTATGATTCCATTTCATCCCTTAACCACAACAGCCCTCTTGTTTCTTTTTCTGTCATCATCCCGGTCATCTTATCCTTTTTTATAACGGCTGTCCCGAAAATGTAAGGAATTCCCTGTAATTTTGTTTGCCCTTTCCCCGGCGGCAATATTTTAACGACTGGAAGTGCGGCAGCTTGAGGTTTACCTGTTAACATTTCATCTAAATCCTGTAGTGTGACCAGCATCCCAATATGTAAATCAGATAGTTCTCTGAGCACTTCCCCTGAATAGTTTTCCAGGGGCGGCAAAGATTCAAGGATAGGCTTTGCTTTCCCTTTGCTGACATACACATTTGCTCTCTCTCTTGGCTGAGGATGACGCAGCAAAAAATCCAGCTGCTCTTGAATTCCTTCCATCGCTAACTTTTCACCGAAAACAAATACCTTACAATGTCCCCAAAATACTTTTCTCGGAATCTTGCTTTGAAGCTTAGACAATGCATCTGAAATATTGGGGCCTTTTTCACTTCTAACCAATGTCGTAACCGCACTCCCTCCCTGGCTGGTCGCTCCTGAACTGCCTCCACTGCTTATGGAACTTGGAATGAAGACTTGGACGGATAGTTCGATTTGATTATTATCCTTCTTATCGATGGCGGCTGCTGTGACAATCGCCAAATCAGTGATTTCTATTCGATCCCAACAACCGCTTAGAAAAGGGGTCGTTCCACAAATAACGAGCAAAAGAAGGACGCTTTTCATGAAATGACGCCTCTTTCCTTTCTCCGAGATCCTTTTTCGCTTCCAGCTATTATTCACTCCGTTTCACTCCCCCTTTTTGGATTTGGTTTCTGGTCCTGGGCTTGACGGTATACATTAGAATCCCCTGTGAGACGCGGGCGTGTATCCATCATCCACCAAGGGGCTCTCCACAGCACATCTTTCAGCTCTTTACCTTTTAACGTCGCCAGTGGCGCTAAGTATGGAACGCCAAAGGAACGTAAGCTGCATAAGTGAATGACTATGGCGATGATTCCCATCATGATGCCAAGCAGCCCTAAGGTACCGGCAAGCAACATCATTGGGAAACGCAGCATCCGGAAAGCAATTCCGGCAATATAGCGAGGCATCATAAAAGAAGCGATTCCCGTAATCGCAACCACAATGACCATTGGCGCTGAAACCAAGCCCGCTTGTACGGAAGCTTGACCAATCACTAGCGCTCCAACAATGCTGACGGCAGAACCTACCTGCTTCGGCAATCGAACCCCTGCCTCCCTTAGTGCTTCAAACGTAATTTCCATAGCCAATGCCTCTACTATTGCAGGAAAAGGGACCGATTCCCGGGATGCTGCTATGCTTAGCAGGAGTGCGGTTGGGACCGCCTCATGATGGAACGTTAAAATAGCAACATAAAGTGAAGGAAGCAAAAGAGATAATCCCATAAAAAAGTATCGTAACCAACGGATAAAGGTGCCTGCCATAAAACGTTGAGCATAATCCTCTTGTGATTGAATTAAAGAAAAGAAGGATATTGGTGCAATTAAAGTAAAAGGAGTTCCTTCTACAAGAATGACAGCTCGTCCCTCCAGCAAGCTGGCACAGGCTACATCCGGCCGTTCTGTCGACATGATCTGAGGGAAAGGTGAAAACGGATTGTCCTCGATCATTTCCTCGATGTACTCGCTTTCTAAAATACCGTCTATTTTAATTCGTTCCAACCGTGTTGAAATCTCTTCAATCAGTGTTTTATCCGCAAGTCCATCTATATAAGCAATCGAAACATTCGTCCTGGTAAGAGTTCCAATCTTCATAGATTGTATTTTAAGGGCAGGACTTTTGATAATACGTCGCAATTGGGAAGTATTTACCTCTAGAGATTCAATAAATCCCTCTCGTGACCCCCTAACTCCCCCCTCTGCCACAGGTTCTTCAATCGCCCGCTTTTCCCATTTGGACAATCCTAAAGAAAATCCATCGCTTCCCCCTTCATATAGAAGGATCGGGTTTCCAGAGGAAATCGATTCAATGCAATCCGCAAACAATTTCACTTTTACCACTTTAGGAACGGGCATTTTATGTTCAATAAACTCATTTAATGGTTGTGGTTCTTTTGATGACTCCTGCATGAGTGGGGATAGCACATATTGCTCTATCGCCTCGATGTCTGAGAGTCCCGCAATGTAAATGAGCATCGCCCGCGTCTTTCCGAAAAGTAAGAACGAGCGGAACATGACATCCGAGCAATTATCATAAACAGAACGAAGTGTTTCTACATTTTGACTGAAATTCGCATCAAGTGAATCTGCAGGTTTGGAATCCAGATAATCATTTTGTACCAGGGATTTTTTTTCTTTCTTTTTTCTTAACAATTTGCCAACATTACGAATCAAGCTGGTTACCCCCATTTTTTTGCAGGTCGCTCTAACTCCATTTTTCTATGTTTCTTCATTAAGGGTATTTTATACAGAAAATCATAAACTCAGCATGAACTTATATTTAGCAAATTGAAAAGTTATGTTATAAGTTGATATTGAATAAACCGTAATCCTATGTGATATCCTGTTTGTAATTAATAACAAAGGGGTATATCAAAAACCGAGGCTAGTGAAAAATACTGCCTCTGTTTAAGTATGGATTTTGACCAAGATATGCAAGGCCATAAAGTGGGGGATACTTTTTAAAGGATGGATATTCGCTTTAAAATACCTCTTCTTTTTTATCTCTTTATAGAAGATTCATGGGCAAGCAGACTAAAACATTAGAAGATAAGGGAGATTCTATGTCATTCTTAATCACATTGCTCGGATTATTAGTTTCCACAATAATCGCTACAATATTAAATGCCATATGGACTCGTATTCCACTGCCGATATATCAGATATCCATGGGAGCTGTGCTTTCATTATTGCCATTTCAATTATCATTGGATTTTCACTCAGAATTATTCATGATCTGTGTCATTGCTCCGCTGCTCTTTACAGAAGGAAAAAATACGTCCCGTAAAGAATTGCTTGAATTGCGTAAACCTATTCTGTTATTGGCCTTTGGGTTAGTGTTCGTGACTGTTTTTGCAGGAGGTTTTTTCATCCACTGGTTAATACCCGATATGCCGATGGCTGTAGCTTTTGCTTTAGCAGCAACGATTACCCCTACAGATGCCGTAGCGGTACAATCGATTACAAAAGGGTTGAAATTGCCCGGAAATATGATGCCCATCCTTGAAGGTGAATCACTTTTCAATGATGCTGCTGGAATCGTTGCTTTTAAAGTTGCCTTGACAGCTGCCCTAACTGGGGTATTTTCTATAAAAGATGCTTCGCTAAATTTTATATTTGTAGCTTTAGGCGGTATCTTTATAGGTATCCTATTGGGCTATTTAATCGTTAAATTACGATTATTTTTACGGGTTCATGGACTTGAAGAAATCTCCATGTCCATTGTTATTGAACTGATTACGCCTTTTGCCATATATATGGCAGCTGAGGAATTCCATGTATCCGGAATCTTGGCAGTGGTTGCTGCAGGTGTAATCCATGGCATCGAGCGGGACCGCCTTCAGAGTTCCACAACTAAATTGCAAATTGTATCAACTAATACATGGTCTGTATTAGGTTATGTTTTGAATGGACTTGTATTTGCTTTATTAGGATTCATGTTGCCGAGTGTTTATCAGGAAATTGAGTCCGACCTAAATAGGGGTAATCTTTTTTGGATAAGTGTTTTGATTGTTCTTTTATTATTGGTGATCCGTTTTATTTGGGTATACATTTTGCATGATACTTTCACGAAAAACAGAGTGAATCCCTTAGAGCAATTCATCATGTCAAGGGTTCATCCAGAAGATAGCGAAAATACCGATGATGATTATGTCTCAAAATCCCGATTTGCATTTTTGACATCCGTTTGCGGCATTCATGGTACCATCACATTGGCTACAGCTTTATCCATACCATATTTCATGCCGGATGACACTTTATTCCCGATGCGTAATACAGTCTTGTTTATCGCAGCTTGCGTCATATTATTAAGCGTCTTATTGGCTACGGTTCTCTTGCCATTACTGGTAAAGACACCGGTTGTATTCAAAGATGAGCGCCTAACCCCTGAGGAGGCTAATAAAATTATTTTAAATAAAACGATCGAACAGCTGAGCAAAGAAGCAACCATCGATAATCAGAAAGCAGTCCATCAAGTGATGGAAGATTTAAATGAACAACTGATAGATTTGGAGCGGGGAATAACGAATAGACCGGATAATCGGACAATACGCGATTTAGTGGAGATTGGTTCCAACAAGGAATTGGAGGTCGTTTCTGGATTAGTCGAAAAAGGGACTATATCGCAAACAGCCTTTGAACTTTATAAAGTGTATATTTCAAGAACCTTAAATTATATGCAAAAATCTTCGCTGAAAAGGGCTTGGATCAATTTGCAGGCCATTCTTTTCAAGAAAAAGATCAATGTCAAATGGGATAAGAAATGGGAAGCTAAATTGGAGGACTCCATCGTTAAAAATGCTGACCTTATACGGGAGTTCCGTAAAGCCCAAAAAGAAGCTTCAAAGGAAGCTATTTCATTGATCAAACAACAAACTACACCTGAAAACCGTCATGAAGTCATGCTTGTCATTCAAAGATATAATCGTTATTTGAATCCATTCGGAACATTAAGTGAAAAAGAAGCTAATCGCTTTGAAGAGATGGTGAGTCATTTTCAGTTGAATGCAATGCAAATCGAACGTGATATCATTCAGCAAATGGTTGAAGATGAGCAAATATCCATGCAAACAGCGACTGAGCTTAGACAGAACTTAATCTATGATGAAATGTTAATGATAGAAAGACGATAAAATACAAAGAGACACCGATACAACAGCGAACGGTGTCTCTTTATTTAAATCCAAAGGGGGTCAAACAAATGGAGAAATGTCATAGGAAAAATGAAAATAAAAAGACCTGCTATAGATCGAGCAGGTATAAGGGTTTCAGTTTAAGTTGGTACGGTATCTTCATGGCACCTGATCCCATTATCCTTTTTGGTGTTCTTGTTCAGTCAAATGGTAAGTTCGTTTTGCAGCTTTAACTGTTGTTCCAATTGAACATACTGCAGTTGATGAAGCATCATGAAGCCGGCGGGTTATACGAAAATGCCTTTATTTTCTTGCGGATCAGCTTTACACCTCTCTAACTGATCAATCCATGCTCAATTCTCTCTTTTATTAAGTCCATCATTCAATATCTTCACTTGATGGCGGAAATATAGATAGAAAATGATCCAAATGATCATATAGAATGGTATGAAAATCCCAATTCCTATAGCTAATCCTTTTAAGCTGAATGGAATCCACCCAACAAAGAAGGATAATAGGAAGTAAAGGATGCTGACAGTCAGGAAGTGCAGAATGGTTTGAGATAATAAACTCCATTTTTCATTTTCAAAGATGATTGTTGCCGTGCTGAAGAACCAGCCACAGCATAAGCAGCCTATTGCGTTTTTTACAAATATTTCACTGTCTAATGCTGTGACCTCCCCAAAAGCGATCACTCCAAAACACGTCAGCACCATCACGAGTGCCCCAAGGCAAATCCCAGCAAAGCTACGGAATAATAGTGTTTTCATCATAATCCCTTCCTTTTCCATTGAAATGCTTTCTTGATCCCTTGAACATAGTGGCGAGAAACATATTCTTTTTCCCCTGATCGGAAATACACACATAAGGTACCGTTGAAAGATGCCTCGAATCTGCTTAACTCATCCAAATTGGCAATCACTGACTTGGACAAACGCACGAATTGATTACCAGGAAGGTCCCTTTCCAGTTCATATAACCTTTCTTTCATTTCAAAAGTACCCTGTTTCGTCCGCACCATTATGGAATCTTGCTCTGTGAACAAACAGATAATTTCTTCTGCCCGGAAGACATGCTGCATTTCTTCTTTTCTACCAACAAAATACGGTCTTTTCCTCCCCTTCAAGCGCTCCATCAGTTCCTGAACTTCCTCATTCCATTCATGATTGCGGATAAGCACCTCTATCGCCTTGATCTCCTCATCTATCTCTACGTTTATTTTCATTCTGCGACCTCCCTTTGCTTATAATGTAAGTATATTAATATCTTTGATATTTCGTTTGTGATTTCCAGCTACATGCCGCTTTATAGCGATAACATGCTTGAAATGGATACTCAGATACACTAAATAACCGTCCAAATAATTGGACGGCCCTTTGCAAAATCTTACTTCCCTTTTGATTGCGTTCATATTAATTAGCTTATTTAATGACCTTTTCCAAGAGTTCGATCACTCTTTGCTTGTAAACGTACTTGGCATCACCACGGCGACAACCTCGCCTCGGGCGCAAAGTTTATCGATCGCAAATACCTCTGTTTCGATTCTCCATTTCTTAGGATGAATTTCATGAATTTTCCCAACGGCCATTAATGGCACATCATTTGGGGTTGGCTTTACGAACTCCACTTTCAGTGAAGCTGTCACGAACCTGGGAGGCTCCACTCCATCTCCAACTTCATGCCCATTTTTACGATGCATTGCCAGTGCAGCTGAACCTGTCCCATGACAATCAATTAACGATGCAATCAAGCCACCATAAACAAATCCTGGAATTGCGATATGCTCTGGACGTGGTGTATAAATTGTCCTTGTTTGTTCGCCTTGCCAACCCGTTCGAAAATGATGACCATCTTTATTTAACCGACCACATCCATAACACCATGCAAATTCATCTGGATAATCATCTTGAATCGCTTTTAGCACATTCTCCTCCATCAACTCTCCTCCTTTTTCAGAATATTATAACACTACTAAAGGATAATCGGTCTATTAGGTAAATGGTGAAAGAGTAGTGTTTTAGTTTTAATTTTCATGAAATCGTAAAATGACGCAGCTTTATACATACTGAGGAAATCGACAACATACATAAAAAGTTTGCAAGTATCCCTGCTACTTTACTCGATATAAATGACAAAGGCCCCTGTAAGCGTGCAGCATTCAGGAGCTTTCTTTTGACTAATATATAGTTAAGAAGTGTCTGCCATTGCATTATTAAAAGTTAAGCCTTTTTCTTAAATCCCAATACTTGAATGTCATTTTACCCATTTTCGACTTCGAAAGTGAATCATATTTACGTCCAAGTGCTAGGTTTTGTTTTTCCAGCTTAGTAATTTGTTTAAGCTGAACTGTGTTCAGTTTTTTTAATTGCTTCACTTCTTTAACCAATTCTTTATTTTTCACTATAATTTCATTGTTTTTATTATCGACAATTGCCTGTCCTTTCATTGAAACTTCCACATCTTTTGGTTTTAATTTAGGATTGCCATAGGTTTCAAACCCTATCGTTTTTAAATATGGCATGTTATTTTGAAAATTTTGTTCAAAGTTTCCATAACTTTTATGGATGTGGAGAAATGAATAACATCCTGATTTTTCCATCGAAGTGATTCGACCATACCCAGACAGTTTAAACAGTTTTTCAACTCGTTTTATTTCTTCAGGTATGTTTTTGACAATATAGGTGAAAACTTCGTCAACATTAAACTCTGCAGGCAATTTTTTCACTTTTTTTGATGGTGCAAGCTTATTCAGTTCATCAAAATCATCTTCATCAATATAAAACATATCCGAGCTTTCCTTCACATAATCTGTAATACGTTTACTCCATAATAGACCTTGCAGTTTTTTTATGGCTTCCGAAAATAAAAACTGCCTGCTAACTTGATACATTCGTTGCGCAGCAAACTCATATATATCCTTATTACATAGCGCTAATTTGACAGCTTTACGGAAATCCTTCTCTGTAACAGCATATAACGGGTAATCTTCGCCAAAAAGCTTTATATGCATTTCAGTTGGATTCATTATTACAGCCTTCCTTAAGATCCCATACTCCAATAGCTTTGTAGACAGTTCCAGACTGCTGTCCATTTCCTCACTTCTCCAGGTTATCCCAATATCACTGTTCACGATTAATTGTTGGGCATTCTCCCTTGTCAATGCCCCGTACCATCTAAGCCCATCTGTATTTTTAAGGAGGTATGCCGCTTCTTCCTTAAAATGAGAATCATCTTTAACCCATTTGAATTTATCCCCCGCTACATCAAGTGACAGATTCGGAATCTCGCGTTTTAATTCTTTAAAAGCAGTAATGATGGGAATGGTCTTCCAATCCGGGTCGAATTTCCCTGTATATACAAGTTTGTTTTTTAACCGGGTCTGCCCTTCTGCTGATTCAACGTTCGGTATCATCGGCGTAAGCAGGGAAACTTTGTTTTTTTCTTTATTCAAATTAAGAATCTCAATGACAAAATCGCACATCTCTTCTGTTTGACATAAGAAATACGCACATTGATCATATATATTTTTGATGCTCTCAAATTTTTCTTCATTAACATCCTGACCTATGTGAGTCAAGCCTGTAGCATAAACTAATGTATTCTTTATGATATGCTTATGCTTTGCTATTTTTTCAACAGTCTCAATGCTTCTTACAAATAGCCAATCATATTCCTTTTGACTCCAATAATGTGAAATGAGCATTTCAGCTATATCAAAATCAATGACACCTTTTTTTACCCACTCATCATCGGTGGCCCTAAAAAATGGATCAACAAAAGGATTGAGAATGGTTATATTATCAAATTTCTCAAGAGGCTGAATTAGGATATCACGTTTGACCGGGCTAGCTAAAAGTAAGTCAACTTCGATGTTGGAATCTAAAGCAATGGTCGATGCTAAGGAAGATAAAAATACTGCAGACCCATCCATTGAATTCATGTCAATAAAGCCAAATAGAAGCACCTTCATTTTTCTGTTTTCAACTAGTTCATGTGAATTCAAAGTTTTCACTCCAATGACTGAAATCTGATATGAATTTTTATTTTTTTATTTGCTCTTTAATAGATGATTTAAGCGCAAGATATTTTAGCGTGAATTTCCCTGCATATGTAACGTTGAATTTGTGTTCTAATAACTTAAGTCTTCGCATTTCTTTGTTAAGCTTAATATTTTCTATTTGGGCCATCTTTCTTTTTTCTAATTCTTCCCGCAGCCTATTATTTTCTTTTGTCATATTCTCAATTATTTTTTGCTTTTCAGTGCCACTTGCCTCTATGAGCTCCAATGTCATGGACATCATGTCTTTCATTTGTAATTCAAGTTCCTCATACATAGTTTTCCAATATTCGTTTCGTTCGTCCATATTGAAAAAACTCCCCTCATTTAACCTTGGATAATCTCCAATTCTCTTTTAATAACAACATCTACCGCACATTTTTCACGAATCGACTGAGAAGCTTGTTTTGACACTCTTAAAAATACGTCCGAGTTGTAATATAAGCGCTCTATTGCATCCGCAATATCGATAGGGGATTCAGGTTTTGTAAGAAGGCCAGAAACGTCGTGTTTAACGAATTCCGGAATTGCCGTGATATCTGTTGAAATCGGCACTAGCCCACTGGACATGGCCTCGCACATTGAAACACCTTGAGAATCCAAACGGGTCGGGCAAAGGAAAATTCCATACTCCTTATGTAATGCAGCGATTTGCTCCTGAGATAGGAAACCTTTATGAATCGTTACATTCTCAAAATCCCGGATTGGCTCAACGGTTTGATCGAACAATTTCCCATCACCATAAAATCCAAATTCCAACTTATCGAAGTATGGTCTCTTCCATAGTTCCAGCACCGCTTTCACCGATAAATCATTGGCGTATTTTCGTGAAGCGTATGGCCTGATTGAAAGGACTTTTGTCCGCTTTTCAACGGGCTTTTCCATAAAGGTAAACAGATTGTCATCTATTACATTAGGAATGATTACTGAATTTTTCGATTCTGTTCTTGCGTCACATTCCGCAATATGTTCTTTGAACCATTTGGAAATATGAACAAAGGTTGTATCCAATTCATTCGTTTGATAAAACCAATTCATAAAAGAAAGCTGTTCTATATAATAGTCCTCCGACATTTCAAGTATCTTCCTCAAGCTTTCAGGGCTTTCAAGAAAATTAAACCATCTCCTATGCCATGCCTCCGTTTCAAATCCATGTATCCAGGTGATAATCGGTAAATCTGTGTTCGTATCTTTTATCGCTTGTATCATTTTTGGATTAACAAAATGAATGAGCGCTTTTTTATGTACTTTATGATTTAAGAAAATGCGCAGATGCTGTTCAGTTCCTCGATAAACAGGCACATCTTCATACGTATACTTTTCTGCTTTTTTATAGGCAGGATGCAAAACAAAGACATCGACCTTCAAACCCTCATCCAGATAAGCCTTGACTCTTCGATGGATAAACCCATTCCGATATAACTGATCTTCATGCGGATAAGCATTCGTAATGATTACATATCTATCTTTTTCACTAAATGTAAGCTCATATAGATTTATAGATTCCTCCATTTTTGTTCACTCCTACTATTCAGTCATCTTCAATCAGCCTGTTACTCATCTGTAAATGAAGGATTTTTAGAAGACCCTTTTCCAATCACTTTTAAAACCGTCAATCGATTATAACAAACATGTATTACTGAATATTGACATCAATATGAGAATTCTGTAAATATAAGTAAAGTTTTCATGAACTTTTATATATTTTTGTTAAATTTCAGTAAGACATAACCGGAAGGATCAGCATTCGTATAATCGCCCTCTTACATATAAACTATTATATTTTAAGTCTGTTAATAGGACTTGGGAGTGTATAGCATAAAACCAAAAGCTCATATCCTTAATGGAGTTTATTGGGTTCAAGGACCAATCAGTAACCTTTTTCTACCTTCAAGAATTATTCAAGCATGTTTTTGTAAGAATAGAATAAACTCGAAAAAAGACCAATTTGCTGAAGAGAGTGATATAGATGGAACCCATTACCTTTAAAGCATGTGCAATCACTAATGAAATTGATTTGAATAAAATCGCCATTCATTGCGGTATTCCTAAAAAATTTACCTGGGAAGAGCCTTTAATCCTTAAAGGCGATATTCTAAATTCCATCCTTAATAAAAATGTGGACGAATCGCAACAGGTGCTGGTTTTCTCCTTTGGCAGCATTGTCTTCATTAATTACTCACACGCGGATGAGATTAAGGAGTTTTCATCCTTTATCCATTCTTTCGAGCCGGACATTGATCTCGTTAATGTAGACAGATATACAGACGATTACAGCCTTCACTTCAGTGAAACTGAAAACATCAATTTGACAGACGAATATGTAGTTGTGCCTAAATATGAATTTTTCTATCCTGAATTAATTTCCACCATTCTCGCAAAATCGGTGGCACTTGAAAAAACAGAGGAACAACTCGGAAAAATCCACGACAAGCTCGAAGCCATGATAGACCGGCTGGAAAAAGGCAAGCTGAGAATCGGCAACAAGGAATTAGCGAGGACGACGGCAAAAATCGTTCGTCACGAGTACAATACCCTAGCGTATATCATGATTCTGGATAAACCTGATATTACATGGACAAGCAGTATTGCCGGCGAATTTTATGACAGAATGCTTGATTTTTTTGAATTGAATGATCGGTATAAAATCTTGAAAAGTAAAACCGAAATTTTATATAACATTATGGATGGGTTTTCTAACATCAGCCATTCGATCAGGGGACTATTCGTTGAATGGATCATTGTGATTCTCATTGTCTTTGAGATTGTTCTGACGATTTTAGAAATTGTAGGATGGATACCATGAATTCTGAACATGTCGTATCCATATCAATGGTGAAAATTTTCCTGCATGGCAGGTTGGATGATCATTAAGATGCTTATTTTGCGTTTAACCACTCTTTCATTTTTAAGTTACTGTGTATGGAAGTTTAATTAACTTCAGCGATCTCTCAGTCTTGAAGTGGGGGTCTTACTGCCCGATAATCTTCGATAAAATTAAACAAGCCCCCTAATTCGTATCATTATTAAATTCGAATTAGGGGGCAGTATTCATGATCATATGGTAATAAATAGATATAGCTAAAGGTTAGCTGAATAAAGAAGTACTATGCAGTGGCTGAACTTTGGCTTTAGGATCAATATAGGCTTTAGCATTATTGACTGCCGTAGGACCTTCACCAAATCCTGATGCAATTAATTTAACCTTCCCGTCATACGTACAAATATCCCCAACAGCGTAAATGCCTGCAATATTTGTTTCTTGCTTACTATTAACTATAATGGCGTTTTTCTCAAGTTCAAGACCCCATTCTTTAATCGGGCCAAGAGAAGAAACAAAGCCGTAATTAACAATTAGATCATCTATGTCTACTACTTCTTTTTCTTGAGTCTTAGTATGTTCTAAAACAATTTGAGTAATCTTCTCCACTCCTACTAGCTCTGAAGGGACATATGGTGTTTTGACTTCAACAGAAGAATTGACTAATTGTTCTACACTATGCTCATGGGCACGAAATCTATCTCTTCGATGTATCAATGTTACTTTTTCAGCGATAGGCTCAAGCATAAGAGCCCAATCAACAGCAGAATCTCCACCGCCTAGAATCGCTACTTTTCTTCCTTTAAATTGGTTCATGTCATTAACAAAATAATGTAGATTCTTACTTTCAAACTTTGTTGTATCTTCTAACTCTAGTCTGCGAGGCTGAAAAGCTCCATTCCCTGCAGTAATAATAATTGATTTAGAGAAATGAGTATCGAGGTTTGTAGTGATCTTAAAGGTTTCATCCGCTTGCTTTTCAATCTGTTCAACTGCTTCTTCAAGACAAATTGTTGATTCGAATACTTTCATTTGCTCTTTCAAATTGTCTACCAATTCTTGAGCTCTTACTTTTGGAAATCCAGCTATGTCATAAATGAATTTTTCAGGATAAAGAGCCGTAAGCTGTCCGCCCAACTGAGGAAGACTCTCTATAATTTTCACCTTCGCTTGTCTCATTCCTCCATAAAAAGCTGTAAATAAACCAACTGGTCCGCCACCAATAATTGTTATATCATAAATCTGCTGATCTTCTGTCATTAGTAATCACCTTCTCGTTATGCTCTTGTTAAAATTAATCGTTCGATACTGAACTAGTTGTAAACATCCTTACTAATCAACTATCTAGAAATCTTTATTCAAATTTAATAGGATTACCATCAAAAGAAGCCTGAGCTACTTTAATAGACTCGGTTGGACACCCTTCTAAAGCATCTAACATATCCTCCTCGAATTCATCAGGTACGCTAGCTGTTCCTTCATTATTATCTAGTGTAACAAACGCAATACCTTCTTCATCGTAATCATAAATTTCAGGAGCTGTAGCACCGCATGCTCCGCAAGCAATACAAGTTTCTTTATCTATAATCGTATAGTTCGCCATTTTTCTTCCTTTTTCTCCTCTCTAAGCTTAGTTTCCCCCGAGACTTATACAATAAGTTTGGATCATTCCAATGTGTGTTCTACTTACTCTTTTTTATTCAGACAAATCCATATGTACGATCCTATTTTTATTAATTCTTAAACAGAGAATATTCCCACATCGAAACGTTCTAGTAGTTCAATAATCACTTTATATGTCGATGTCGTGTCCATATATGCGTATCGGCCTTTTTCGTTAAAAAAGTTACCTGTCTGAGTGACCGGATAGCCCATTTCTTCTAGCATCTTCATTTTCTCTTCCATATCTTTAACAACAAACGAGATACAGTGAACGCCTTCCCCATACCTTTCATGGTGATGCTTCCACGTGCTCGGTGAATCGCCCGGCTCGATCAATTCAATTTGAATTAACGGTGTATCGATAAACATATATCTTGATTTTCCTTTAGTAGGCTTTCCTTTGTAAATCACTTCACTTGAAGTGATTTCACCCGTTTTGCAATACGAAGTGTCCATTTTTCTCCATTACAGAAAGCTTTTTTTCGATGGAATCGACATTGAAAGCAATATGATGAATGCCTTCACATTCATTTTCATATATAATAGAAAGAAATGGTGTATAACAGGGCTCTAAATTAACGTTTCAAAATAGTTTGACTTAAATGTTTTAAATGCGATATAAAGCATTGGAGGACAAAAGAGGACTATTAAGTATTTAAAGCCCTTCTCAATTGAGTGGGGCTTTTCCTCTTTAGCAGACAATCCTTCATCAACTCAAGCACCCTATAGTTTACATACATTTGTTCATAAACTAAGTTTTATTAAAGGTTTGTTGCCACGTTTGTTCAATTAGGAGTTCATAAAAAGTGCCTTAATTCCCCTTTTAAAAGAAGAAGGAACAAATACGATTCCTTACCGCTCAATTCCTTCTCCAATGTTCCCAATGCCTGATACTTACCGAAAAGAAACTTCCACTTTTCCTAACTCACTGAACTCAGCAGTAAATACATCCCCTTTTTGTGCAACTACTGCTGCGGATAAAGCACCTGATAAAATCACTTCTCCAGCTTTCAAAATAACATTATATTCAGACAACTTATTCGCTAACCAGGCTACACATGTGGCCGGATGACCTAATACATCTGCCCCTGTCCCTTTGTTCATGAGCTCGCCATTTTTATAAAGATTCATTTCGATTTTAGTGAGGTCTAAACCATTGACAGCGAATTTTTCGCCTCCTAATACATAAAGCCCGCAGGAAGCATTATCGGCAACAGTGTCTTGGAGCTTGATTTTCCAATTAAGAATTCGACTGTCCACAATCTCTAATGAAGGAATGATGGACTCAGTTGCAGCTAAAACGTCTTCCGCTGTCACATTTGGACCTTTAAGATCCTTATTGAGAACAAAGGCGACCTCCCCTTCAACCTTTGGTTCAAAAAGCGAATCGACAGCGATGCTGCCCTTATTGGGAACATTCATGCTGTCCAATAAATGACCGTAATCCGGCTGGTCGACTCCTAAAAGCTCTTGCATGGCAAAGGAAGTTAACCCAATCTTTTTCCCAACGATTTTCTGTCCAGCCTTTACTTTCTGATCAATCGCTTTTAGCTGGACTTGATACGCTTCGTGAACAGTCAGGCTTGGATACAGATCGGTTAACGGCGTGACGGATTTTTTCGTTTGCTCTGCATGGAGCAAATGCTCGTATGCATCTTGTACTACAGCTGTTTTTTGTATGCTCAAAGAAAAAACCTCTTTCTTTTAAATGATAAAAAGAACTTTGATAGAACAGGTTTCTACACTTGCACTATCAAAGTTGGGTGGAAATATCAAAACTTATTTCACTGGAATTTTACTAAAAAATCAATAATGACCTTGTTAAATTCTCCAGCCTTTTCCCATTGTGGCCAATGTCCAGCATCGTTAATGACGGTTAATTCACTGCCAGGAATCATCTCTTGAATGGGTTTTGCTTCCTCGACTGTAGAGGTTGGGTCATGATCCGTCCATGCTAATAAGGTTGGAACATCAATCTTTCCACACCAGGATGGATCCCAGCTATAATTTTGTCGATATTCAATGTCTTGAAGGGCAACAATGTGATGAACAGCTTCTTGGTACGATGGCTGTGTATAAATTTTGTAACGAGCTTCAATAAGCTCATCGGTGACTTGACTCTTATCGTACATTAACCATTCAAGTCTGGTTTTTACATTTTCATAGTTTGCTTCCAGAACTGCCTTAACGGTGGATTCCTTCAGCTTTTTCATAACTTCAGCCTTGTTGTTAACATTTCCCGGAGTATTTAATACCAGTGCTTTGGCAAGTCCAGGGTGATGGGCAGCGAACCATGCTGCGACCCAACCGCCTAGTGATTCACCAGATAGATAGACTTCTTTCAAGTCTAAAGCCTGGATGACCCATAATAGATGATCACTATAGGAATCAATTCCGTAAGGACGATCTGGCTTTTCTGTGTAACCATGCCCGAGCATATCAATGCAGATTACACGGAAATGCTCACTCAGCCCTCTAATGTTCCGAGCGTAAGCCTCAATATGACCGCCAGTACCATGTAGCAAAATAAGCGGTTCCCCAGTTCCTGCTTCTAGTACTCTCGTTTTGATTCCATTTGCATCTACATAATAATTTTTAAACTCTAAATCGGCTAAATCTGTCCAAATTGTCATCTCGTTCTCCTCTTCCGTTTTTTTAAAGTCTTATACTTTATGGAACTTGACAACGCCCATTCCCGTCACCCATTCTGGGATTGGCTCATAACAAGCAACCTCTGGTTCAAGCCCTTGAAGAATTCCTAGCAGTACAAGCCAGTTATGAATTTCCTGACCGCCATTGCCGCCATTTTCCTCGATAAAATCAGGGCCCCATTGTCTAAGTACCTGATAGTCTTTTTCTGTAATCAATCGTAAAAATTCACGATCCCACTCTTCATTGACCGGTCCGGATTTCAAACTTGTCACACGTGTTTTGCGCGTGTTCAAATATTCGTCAAGCTGCTCAATTTCTTGACGGCCATTTGTTAGGACTTTAATTAGCTCTTGATCTTCAGGCTTTTCACTATCGATCTTTGGAATTGGAACCCAATGAGAGATCCCTCCTGAAGCGACAATCGCTACCTTTTTATCGCTTTCCCATGATTCAATTGCTTTGCGGACGACTTCTCCGACTTGGAAACAGCGGTCCATTGTAGGCAGCGGCGGTGCTGCTGTATTCACGGCAATCGGCACAACCGGTATCTTTAGATCAGGGTTTAAAAAGTGGACGGCTTGAGTATGGCCATGATCCACTTTCATTCTCATCGAAAAAGCAAAATCCACATTGTTCGCCAAACCTGTATCAAGAACATGCTTCGCTAATTCTTGCTGGACAGGAATTTGATATTCAGGAATTTGCCAGTCGCCCCATCCTTCACATCGATCAATTCCAATCGTGAAGGATGGCATATGATCATAAAAATAACTATTGAAATGATCATCCGAAATTAAGACGATCACATCTGTTCCAATATCCTCCAGCCATTTTTTCATATCGGCAACGGTATTTAGAAAACGCTGCCCTTTTTCTCCGCCGCCAGCTTCATTTGTCATGATCATCGGACTATGTGATATTGCTACTCCTGCTACTATTTCAGCCATTTCTTCCACCCCTCTAATCTGAATATTTTTTTTGCGATCCAAACGGGGGCATTACCCCGTTTTAATCCACTTGTCAAAAACTCGATCGTTCCAAACAATAGGTAGTTTCCCTTGCATGATTGTCGGAATTTCTTTTACGGAAATGAGCTGTTTTTTTTCAATGTTAACTGTTCTCAAATCTCATCATCGATCTTTTGGCCAGTGCTAAATCATACGTTTACTCATAGGTTGGTGAAAATCCCACTTTGCCTCCATAAAACATGATTTCGTATTTGATCATGCCTTTAAGTGTCACGGATCCAGTGCCTTTACCAGTAATTTCATAACAAATCAAACAAAATTGCCCAGTAATCTTATCTTATTTCAGTTTTGCGCGATAATCCGGTTTTTGAGTGATCTAAGAAGTAACTGTTTTTTTATTTGTTTTTTTATTTGTTTTGTCAACTCAAATTAAAACAGCCCCATTACGGCAACCAAACGGTGAATTTATTCACTCAATTTTCAGATCTCCCAAAATGATACCCGCTTGCAGTGCCATGAAAAGCTGACTACTGGTTTGTAGATCATTGATATCAGCATCTAAAATTCCACATATTTTTTGCACGCGATATCGTAATCCACCAATCGACAAATTCATTATTCTTGCTGCTTTACATATATTTTGGCCACTTTTAATGTAATAATATAGAGTTCTTGTTAACTCTGATTCTTTCCCTCGATCGTATTCAAGTAATTTCGAAAGCATTTTGTTGCAGAAATGCCGGATATCATCCGTTTTTCCTGCGCGAAATAAAATCCCCACCGCTCCTAAATCATCAAAGTACATAATTTCCTTTTGCTGATAGTCTATGTTCAATGAAATGAGAGCTTCATTGTACAGAATCGGTATATCTTCAAGAGACTTTGATCTAGAACTGATGCCAATTTTAAAAGGTATATTAGGGTACTTTTCTTTCAGAAAACAAAGTAATTTTCTGATAAATTCATCGACGTTTATAAAATATTTCGAGAACAAGTCAACAGGCATCAACGCAGCTATGTTTTGAGAGTCTTCCGAGATTAAGATATTCAGATTACGCTCCATAAAATATCTTGAAAAAACTTCAATCAAATTCTTACCGCCGATTGGATCCTTTTCATTCGGGTAAAAATTTGGATCCCCTTTCAAAACTAAAAATTGATACTCTTTGCCCAAATCCACTCCAATATGTCTGGCCCTTTTGAATAATACTACAGGGTTTAAACGACTATGGATCATATCTTCTAACAATCCGCCTTTGATGTTTAACTTCAGTTCTGTATCCAGGATTGTTTCATTGTTATAATCACTCACAGATCCGATGAGACACATTTGCTTCATTTTCAACCAATCAACTGCATTAAAAGAAGTGTTAATAAAGGAGCAGTAACCTACAATCTTGCCTCTGGATACCATCGGAGCAATTAATCTCTTATGTTCATCAGATTGGACCAGTTCGACAATTTGTTGCTTCTCAATAAGTTCAGTCAGTTTGATGTGATTATCTCCATCGAGATTATTTTTAACGATTTTCTTTAAGTTACTGCTATATTGTCTACCCAGTTCCGGATCTAAGCCTATTGAATATAGATAGTTAAACCCTAGATCTTCAAGAATGATGGGGATGTTTGTAAGCTGATAGCATACGTCAGCCAATCGTGCTTCCCCAATGCCATTTAGAAACTGCCCTATGGCTTGGTTATTGAAATCCATGGCAGCCTGCAAGTTATTTTTTTCAGTTAAAACTGTATCAAGGCAGTTCAGAAGCATTTGTGGCAGTCCCGATTCGAACTCCTTCTCTGTAAAGTTATAGTTTCCAAAATACGACGATATTTGAGCAAACATTTCATTAGGATAATGGACCTTATTTTGCAATATATTCACCCACTTAAGAAAGTTAAAGCTTAATTAGCTCACTGAAAAATTAGCATTTTAAGATTATTCTACTTCCCCTGAGTGTGCTTGTCGATTCCTTACATCATTTTGAGGAACTAAGCAAAGTAAAGTCCATAGGGATGAAAGAGCGTCCATCGGACAAACCCATCGTTATCATACTGAATCCATGCGATACAAAGCTGAATGATCTGAGCCATCAACTTCTACCATCCCTAGCATATTTGTCATGTAACTTTTCCATGCGGGCACATCCTTCACAGAAAAAACCAAATATCCCATGTTTCCAATTGCCATGCTATCTCATCCTTCACCTAAACCGCTCTGATCGGTGAAATGGAATTAATAGTACTTTTTCAATCTCTGATCCTTAATTTCTCCAGCAATCCCTGACTTCCCGTTATTCTGCGAAGACCTCGAATGCCCCAGCCTCCATCGAAATTCAATACTGCTCCTGTGGCCGGAATATTGTCATTTCGCGAGGCAAAAAATACGTAAGACCCAGCATAATCTTCTCCGTACAATATACGACCGATCGGAGAGGCTGACTCTACATTCCCCTTACCCGGTTCCAAGTCATCGTC
The DNA here is from genome assembly GCF_025175645.1 of Peribacillus aracenensis. Lineage (NCBI taxonomy): Bacteria > Bacillati > Bacillota > Bacilli > Caryophanales > Bacillaceae > Peribacillus > Peribacillus aracenensis. The sequence goes on along the minus strand of NZ_JANZMJ010000021.1, from coordinate 35,333 downwards.
ATTGTACCATTCTTTATACATGCTCGTTATGGACCTGTTGTCCATTTCCAGTGAGGCAGGTCCCCTCAAATCCGTCATTGCACCGCCGATGGCAATGCCGTTCACTCGGATATAAGGTGCTAATTCAAATGCCAACTGGCGAACCAAACCAACAACGGCGTGCTTGGTGGATGTGTAAAGCGGTCCGCCTCCGTTTGTGTAAAAGCCTGCATTAGAAACCGTAAAGATGATATTCCCCCTGGTTTCCGCCAATTGCGGCAGACACGCCTTGGCCGCAAGCAAGTAACCCTTGACATTGATATGGAACAATTCATCAAATGCTTGATCAATCTTGTCTTCCGGAAGATCCACCAGCGACATGTTGTAATCCCAAATACCGACATTTGCAATTAACGTGTCAATTTTCCCGAAATGTTCAGTACACCGGCTTACCGCTGACTTGAGGTCACTGAACCGACGTACATCTCCAACCATTCCAATGACATTTTCACCGTACTCTTGTTCAAGCTGATTCAGACGATCTGCCGACTTGTCAAACACTGCAACTTTGGCACCTTCAGCCACAAATCGTTCCACAATGGCACGGCCGACGCCGGATGCACCGCCTGTAATCAAGACCACTTCATTGGTCAATCTCATAATTGCAGCTCCCCACTCGTATAAATAGTCATATGTAGCATGATCATAGGTTGGTTACTCTTTTTTTTCAAAGTACCCGTTTTCAAAAGCCACGTATACATCGTCTCCATCAACCCGTACCGGATACTTTTTCAAAGGTTTCCAAGGGGGGGCCATCTTTACTTCTCCTGTGTGGGCACAAAACTTTCCCATATGCAATGAGCACACGATGACATCCCCCTCTAGATAACCTCCTTCAGACAGCGACCATTTGGCGTGAGAACAGCGGTCTTGTGTTGCAATTACTTCGCCATTGACATTAAACACCGCTACTGCCGTGTTTCCTTCCACTACCTTTAACCCCTCATCATCCGGTAGATCAGACAACGTGCAAACCTTTGTAAATTTCATAATGCATTTCCTTCCCACTGTAGTAATGTTTAAAAAAAGACAGACAAGTTATTTGCCAAAAGCGTACTTTGATCAATCAAAATTGTTCGGCGGGCAATTTTAAAGCCCAATCCTTCCTCCGAACGCCGCAGTACATCCCGGCGCTCGCCCGGAAAAATATCTGCCTGATTTTCCGAACGGTTGCGATACACGATAAATGACGATGCCACCTCATACGTGTTCGGTCCCTCCATTTCCCGAATAATGACGTTGGAAATAATGTGCCGTGTACGAGACACCGGATTCTCCGCCCAGTTCACCCCCGATACTCTCGCTCGAATACGTCCGCGCATCGTTTCATAGGTATCGTCGTAGTGCGCTCCTTTTCCTTTAGGCGCATACTCCTGCGACATTTCTCTACCTAAGCGGTTCATGCGAATTGGCATCCAATAATGAATATCCTTGTCCATCAGCTCTAACCACGCTTCAAACTCCGAGTGGTCTAGCAGCTGCGCTTCCTTGTAGTAAAACTGCTCAATTTCATGTTGCAGTTCCAGACTTGAGCTACTTTCCGCCCATTTAAACGGTTTGACTAACTCCATTATTTCCATGCCTTTTATCTCCCCTTGTTTTAATCCTAAATCGTATGACATCCAATCCCCCATATGTGTAGGCAACGACCCCAACTTAAGATTGGGGCCTCAATGTATCCCAACTCGGTTCCGACATCATGCGGGCCCAATGGGAATAAAACCCTCTAGCTGCTTCTTCAGAAAATACATAGGAGGTTTTACCCGGAAATTCCGGATTGTTTTTTCCCAGAACATTCAGACCCATCTGCATAGCCAGCGGTGCAGTTTTGGACTTGTACCCACGAAGAGCTTTCTGAATTTCAACCCAGTTTTCCCCGTCATCCTGCTCGAACACTCCACCGGCACTGAACGTACGGACATTTTGACGAGCCAGTTCATCCTTGATTTCCTGCGGTGCATCCTTATCAACGACGACAAAGGCCCACACCTCAATCTCATCCGGCCCCTTCGGATGCCAGGTCCGCACAGTGTTCATACCATACGGCAAGAATGAGCAGTTTGGGAAGATAGTCATGTGGCTTGTCGCCATTCTGTGGTATGGCAGGAGAGGAGCCAGACGTTCTTTCGCCTTTTCATAAGCCGGGCCTTCGCTATAATATTTGTCGACTATGGGTCCTACACGTACCGAACCTCTTGCTGTATCAATATAAAAGCCGCATCCATGGCCGCCCCATTTGGCTCGGAACTGATGTCCTTTCATATGAGGCTCAAAATTGGATAAGTCTTGCTCGGGTGGCAACCCTGCAACTACAGCAGCCATATGAGATGACTGGGCATGGTACATGTCACTGGCAAATTGCTCCGCAGCAAACTTCCAGTTACAAGGAATTACCCACTTTTGCATGACCCCGATGGCTTCCGTCCCTGCTTCGGAACGATCCAACATGGTGTCCATGTAAGGGGTTGCATCACTCAAATAAGTCAGCAAATCCGGTGCTTCCGGATCCCAGTTGGCAAATACTAACCCTTTGTATATCTCGACCCTAGCCTGCATCGGCCCCCACTCTTCTTTCTTGAATCCGGAGAATGCTTCTTCTTCAAACGGCACATTGACCAGATTGCCTGCTGTGTCATACGCCCAGCCATGGTAGGTGCACGTGAACGCCTTGGCATTCCCGCAATCCGCCCGGCAAATCCTCATCCCACGATGCCGGCATTGATTATGGAACACCTTGATGCTTCCATCTCTCTGCCGCACCATTACCACAGGATCTTCTCCCATATAGGTGGTCAAGTAATCTCCCCGTTTGGGAACGTGGCTCTCATGGCCAAGAAGCAGCCATGAACGGCCAAAAACCCTCTCCAATTCCAACTCATACAGTTCCTGATCCGTATAAATGCGTGGATCTAACACTCCCTTCTCTTCATCGATAAGGGCACGGATTGCTTGGGGTGTCCATTTTCCTGAATTAAGGTTCATAGATTAAAACCTTCCTTTCTACTTAAAATCACGGATTGAAACCGCTTTCTTTTATCAATTTTAAATTTTTTTACGATTAAAAAATACAGCAAAAATCGCTTTTTATTTCTGAATTTTCTATACACTTAGTACAAATACCGTCACAAAAATTACCAATTTATATCACTCGGAATATAAGCATATTAACTAAAGTCCTTTCGATGCCGCGCACTTTAAGCGTCAAATACAAACCAATAACACAAAACAAAATCAAAAAAATATTAGACGAAAAAAAGTCTCCAAGATGTTAGACCAAGCCATAATGCGATGGGAATCGGAAGATTCACCCATCCTTCATTCAGATCAAGGCTGGCATTACCAAATGAAACCATACTCACATACCTTGAAGAACATGCGATTACACAAAGCATGTCCCAGAAGGGAAATTGTCTCGACTACGCTGTCATGGAAAACTTTTTTGGGCTTATTAAAATGCGAATTGCTTTATTTACAGAAGTTCGACAGCATTAAGCATTTTAAACAAAAACTATAAGATTATATTTATTATTACAATCACCAAAGATTTAGGTGAAATTAAAAGGCATGAACCCGGTTGATTACCGGTTTCATGCCCTCTTACTTCATATTAGTTGTTATTAATATATAGTGGTTTAATTTGATTTAATTTTTTTGAATTACTTGAACTCTCTTTTTATTAGAGTGGTAGTATTCAAAGTATGGATAACATCAAAATCAAAAAATAGACGAGTTTTGGAACGAATTCTATAAAATTAGAATATTATTTATGAACTACAATAACAAATAGCAAGTGTTTTTTTTTTACGCATTCATTGGTCAACTCAAGCGCTTACTAATAAAAGCCCAGGCGCACTGTTTCAGGCTTGAGCAAATAAGACGATCAGGAATGGAAGGTGATCTTTACCCTTCAATTCTAGAGTGGCTAGACCCAAGAAGCAGTTCGCATTGCCTGCACTTGCAGGTTCCGGGTGATGGCGCAAGACACTAAAGCTAAGTACAAAAACTAATATTATATTATCCATTAAAATAAAGAAAAGAATGAGGGAAGAGTATATCTCTCATTCTATTTCAACTATTTTATTATACTAAAGAACGCTTCGCTTGAGCAATCTCAGCTGCCACATCTAAAATCATATCTTCTTGACCGCCGACTACTTTACGTTTTCCTAATTCGATTAAAATATCACGTGAATCGACATTAAATTTTTCAGCTGCTCGTTTCGCATGAAGAGCAAAGCTTGAGTATACCCCAGCATACCCTAGTGTAAGACTATCTTTTGTAATTTCTTGAGGCGTTTGCAAAATTGGCGCCACAATGTCTTCTGCCAAATCCATCATTTTATATAAATCTACCCCTGTTTGAATTCCCATCCGTTCAAGAACCGCTACAAGTACTTCTGTTTGCGTATTACCTGCACCTGCTCCTAAGCAACGGACGCTTCCATCAATGCGAGTAGCTCCTTCTTCGATTGCGACAAGCGTATTTGCCATCGCAAGAGATAAATTATTATGACCGTGGAAACCCACTTTAGTTCCTACAGATTGTTTAAGTGCACGTATACGTTCACGAACCTGCTCTGGAAGTAGATAACCTGCTGAATCAACTACATATACAGTATCTGCTCCATAGCTTTCCATTAATTTTGCTTGTTCCACTAATTTTTCAACTGGTGCCATATGGGCCATCATCAAAAATCCGACGGTTTCCATTCCAAGTTCTTTTGCATAAGCAATATGTTGTTGGGCAACGTCAGCTTCGGTTACATGAGTTGCAATACGGGCCATTTTTGCTCCCAAATTGGCTGCTTCTTTTAAATTATGCAAGGTACCAATACCTGGTAATAACAAAACAGCAATTTTTGACTTATCCGCAACAGAAACTGCGGCTTCGATTAATTCCATTTCATTTGTTCTTGAAAGACCATACTGTAAAGATGATCCAGCTAAACCATCTCCATGTGATACTTCGATATAAGGGACATTAGCGTTGTTCAATGCTTTTGCAACTTTAAGTACTTGATCTACAGTATATTGATGAGAGATCGCATGGCTTCCATCTCGCAACGCTACCTCAGTGATTAATATATCTTCATTATTTGTCATTGTATTTTGTACCCCTTTCTACAGTTCAAACTGTTTCTTTCGTCAATAGGTTATTTGCGAATTCTTCTGCTATTCTAACGCCAGCCGCTGTCATAATATCAAGATTCCCTGAATATTTTGGTAAATAATCTCCAGCACCTTCTACTTCTATGAAGATGGTTACTTTATTTCCATCAAAGATTGGTTCTGTACGAATACGATAGCCAGGAACATAAGATTGAACAACTTTAGTCATTTCTTCAATCGAATGCTTAATCGCTTCTTCATCCATTTTTCCTTCCTCTACAAGAGTATAAACCGTATCACGCATAAGAATTGGCGGTTCGGCAGGATTCAAGATAATGATTGCTTTTCCTTTTTTAGCACCTCCAACCACTTCGACCGCACGTGAAGTAGTTTCTGTAAATTCATCGATATTTGCACGAGTTCCAGGTCCTGCACTAAGACTAGAGATCGTAGCAACGATTTCAGCATATTCTACTGGACATACTCGATTTACGGCATGGACCATCGGAATTGTTGCCTGACCGCCACAAGTAATAAGGTTGATATTATCTTTATCTAAGTGTTCTTCAATGTTTACTGCTGCACACACAAATGGACCTACAGCTGCTGGAGTCATATCAATCACTTTTTTCCCTGCTTCTTTTAACACTTTTGCATTATAGAGATGAGCCTTGGCAGATGTTGCATCAAAGATAATATCCGCCAATTCTGGTGTTTCGAGAAATCCATCTATCCCATTATCAATGGACACATAACCTAATTCCCTCGCACGACGTAAACCATCCGAATTTGGATCAATCCCAATAACAGTCGTCAACTCTAAAACTTCAGATCGTCCAAGTTTTATCATAAGATCTGTACCAATATTTCCTGAGCCAAGAATGGCAACTTTTACTTTTGACAAAATGATTCTCCTCCTGAATTTGAATGTATTTTATAAGTTCTGGCTTGTTTCTATATGATTATTATCATTTTTATAACCTAAACATTTCGAAATTTCAGACGATGCTATTTGAATTCTCTCTATTACCTCTGGAATCCGCTCATCGTCAAACCTCATTTTAGGTGCAGCACAGCTAATAGAAGCGATTACATTTCCTTGATGGTTGAATATTGGAGCGGCTATACATTTGAGCCCTAGCTCTATCTCTTCATCATCAATAGCATAGCCTTTCTCCCGTATTAACTTTAAATGATTTTTAATATTCGTTATATTAGTCATCGTGTACTCTGTAAACGATTCTAAAACTACAGATGATAAAATCCTATCTATTTCACTTTCGCCTTGGTAGGCAAGAATCACCTTACCTACTCCAGTACAATGAACTGGAGCTCTTTTTCCTATATGCGAGTAGATTGTAAGGGCTCTGGGGCCTTCAATTTTATCAATGTAAATAACTTCATCTCGCTGTAACATAACTAAGTGAACGGTTTCATTAAGTTCAACAACAAGATTTCTAATAATTGGTCTAGCAATTTTTCCAATATCAAGATGACTCCCCACAAAATTGCCGAGTTCAAAAAGTTTCATACCCAGCTTATACTTCAAATCTACCGGGTTTTGTTGAAGGTAACCTCTTTCTTCCAAAGTCTTGATAATCCCGTGAACCGTGCTTTTTGATAAATTTAGTTTTTCACTTATTTCTTTGACACTAAGTTCCGGGTTTGAGACCAAAAACAATTCAAGAACATCAGCTGCCCTTTCAATTGATTGGATGAGACGTTCAGCCACTACCATTCCTCTTTCCATTCGTCATTGTCGAATGACGTTCGTAAATTATTCATTGAATATTTTTATATTAGTTCTTGTTTATGATCATGTCAATATGTTTATTTGCATTTTATGAAATATTAAGAAAACTCGCTGAATGGCGAGCCTGTAAAGGTGAAACGTGATTCGTAGTTGCCCTAGTACTTCATAATTAAAGTTTGCCACTACAACGAAATCTCTTCTGCGCTGCAAATTTATACGTTCTTAACGTCTAAAGAAAGGTTTAGTTACTTTAAACATCCGCGAACTAATTGATTCTGTTAAATGTATGGACCTCGAGACACCTACGAACGCAATGTCCTGTCGCTGTAACTGCACTTGCTACATCCTATGCGATATTGCTTGTTCTATAGGTAAACAATAGTTGCTCAGCGCCTTATAGTCATTTTCGATAAAAGGCCTAATGGTTAATTCAGTCAACATATTTGCACCCCGTTTTTCACATTTTGATAAATCCATACTAACAGATACCAAAGTTTTACAATCTACTACAAACAATAATTTTCAAAAATGTTTATTCACAAAAAAAGGAATGGCTTGTTTGCCATTCCTACAGACTGTAGAAAAACTCGAAGAAAAGCGAGTTGATTACAACCTTTTAAAAAAACGTTCCTGGTAAAAAAGGAACCATTAAGGATAACCAAGGCTTATTATCTTCTTTCGTTTTGCAAATCATGATGTTAAATCATTCAGATGCCGATAATTCACTTTCCGTTACCCATTTATGGTTCTTTACTTTTTCTCCCCCCGTAGTCGGTGTATAATCGACCATATAAACAGTCGTTTTTTCAGCAGATTCAACTTCAGCGACTGTCCCGTTCATCCCTTCCATATGAGAAGCATTTACTGTGACCTTCGCTCCGGGTTCATATGTCTTCTCTCCTGCATCTTTGATTTCTTCTTGTATGATCCATTTATGATTTTCCACTTTTTCCTCGCCAGTTGCAGGTGTATACGAAATGGCATAAGCAGTCGTATCAAATGCACCCACTATTGTTGCTTCAGCCCCCCTCATGCCTTCCATATGACCTGATTTGATAATCGCTTGACTTCCAACTTCATATGTTGGATTTTCTGCAGCTTTTAATCCTTCAGGAACATCACCCGAGCTAGAATGGTTCATATCCATTTCACTATGTCCCATTTCTTCTTTATCCTCTTTGTTTTTATCATCGCTGTTGGAACATGCGCCAAGGATTAAAAACAGCGCTGCCAATAATGATAGGATGATAGGCAATTTTGTTCTTTTTTTCATATTGAGTAAACCTCCTTTATGATTGCATCCATCTTACCAATTAAATATGCAGAAAATATGGAGTGACTCGTGGAAAAAGTAATGGTGCCCCATACTTTTTTTTGCAATAGTCTTGCCTGAATTGAACCTGATGGCGTTAATATTAAAGGTATGAAAAAAGAAGAACCATTCCCCGCAGATAGAAAAATCACCTTTTTTTGGCTGAACAGAATTCTATTTAGCCACCACAATCTTTACTTTTATTGCTATTCGACTTTTCTTGCAAAAACTTTTTGAATTGCTCTTTTGTAATATCCGATTTCATTGCCAATGTGACTAATTCCAGCCATTCGTCAGGAAGGTTTCCATCAAAATCCTTCATATCATCATCTCTTTCTTTTTATTTCCGGTCTATTTTTCCAATAATGTGTAAAACTATATTCGGAATATCATTATAAATGATCTCAATCATCCATAGCTGCATTTTAGTGTAAATTTAATAAGTCTTTACATTTACACATAAGGCCCCCATGTTTGTTTGTAATCAGGGAATTTCCCATTCTTCTATATTAATAACCTTAATTATTTCATAATAAAAGTGAGCAGCATGCTCTCGCGTAGTTTAACAGAGGTAAAAAGAGATGGATTATTGATAGAGGGGATTTGAGGTGACCAATCCTTCCGGATATTGCCTGGTAATCAAGCAAGAAGGACTTGGTCAAAAGTCCTTCTTATGTCTAGTCTCCCAAAGTTGATTGTTCGATTTTTTGCATGATATTCGAAAGGTTCATGGAGGCATGCTTTTTATAATCCCTGCCTATGGATTTGAATAACCCTTTCGCTATACCTATTAACATGATTTTGGTATGTCCATCCGAAATAACGGACTTATTAGGAAAACTTGATATAGCTTGCGCACCGCCAATCTTATTAGCTGTTTCCTTAATAAAATCAATGATTTTAATTTCCTGGATTTCCCCTTCAATGTCGGTTTTATAGATAATTTGATTTCTCCAAAGCTTAAGCTCAATCCTCTGTTTAGTATAATCGAAGAGGTCTTCCGTGATATGAACATTGCTCATTTGAATGGAGTCTTTAATGGGATACAATTTCGGGTTAGGATTGATTTTCTTTATTAAGGATTGGTCAATCGTGACCTTTTCCCGCTTAATGCGCGTATTTTTCGTTTCACATAAAATCAACTTTAACTGTCCGGCAATTATATTGTTGAACTCTTCTAATCCAAAGAGTTCAACGAGCATTACGCTATATTCCAAAATGGTGATTGCTTCATCGAACTCTCGTTTAGCAGCTGCATTCGATCTAGTAAAAACCAATCGATTCTTCCTCTCCATATCCTTCTCACCCCACTGAATTCAAATTTATTGAATAAATTGTAAAAACTTCCTTAATGGATTATTTAGACTGTAGGCAAATTCGAAAAAAGCGAGTTTGTCTACGTTTTTTTTCGAAATTCGCTTCCTTTCCGCAGCCTGGCTGCCGGTATTCATAAAAAAGACTGTCGGGAATGGACAGTCTTTTGGTTTGGACGCCTTAGATGTTCAGTCTTTTTATCCACTATCTATTGAAGTGCTGTTTCATTAACTCTTTAAATCGTGTTCCATCTATTTCTTCTTTCGTCACTTTCCCATCTTCCCACTGTGTAAAGGATGTATCAGTTAAAGTGATGTTCCCGCTGTTTGTCAAACGGGTGATTAATGGATGTTTATTAAATGGTGATTGGGGATTTTCCCTGATGATCGTTTGGACCTCATTAAGTTCCGTTACATTTTCTACCGGTTTTGAAGAATCAAAAGCATACCCTATTCTCCAATCGCGATCCTTATGTTTCAGTTTCAATTCAAGGATATAATCTCCATGGTCGGTACTTTCTTTTTTTATCCTGAATTCACCATTTTGGGAAACGACCGTTTCTCCGTTCAACGGAACTGGTTTTAAAGGCAGGTTCCCGCCAAAACCCGTATCGATCAAATAGGTTCTCCCCTCATGGTTCAATAAAATGGTGACATGGGTCCTTCCTATGGTCATCCACCCCTGATTATAGATGACACCCCGTACCAAGAATACATCAAAGTCATTCTCCTTCAGGAAAAAATAAAGGGCTGCATTCAATTCATAGCATAATCCACCCTCATTCCTCACAAGGACTTTGTTCCTGATATTCGTTTTATTAATATCACTCAGATGGGATGCCATGATCGATAAGTTTTCAAAAGGAATGGTTTTCGCTGTCTTTTCCAGCATTTCATCTAATTTCTCAAATGTCAGTTTCACATCTTCCTGGAGCCCTATTCTTTTCCTGAATAATGCATTCAGTTCATTCATTAAGATTCCCCCTTAGACAGATACCGACGAAGAGTATCTTGACTTTGTATATATTCATTATACTTTGTCCATATTTCATACTTCAATCAATCTGCCATTAGCTCCACCACTTCCCCAGACACTTCATTCACCAATATTGGATTGGCCATATAACCGGATTTCCCTACTCGTGAAATAATATCCGTTCTATTTATCACAAAAACTTTCACCTTGATTAATATTCTACCTTTTCCGGGGTGGGCTTGGAATTTTTCCGCACCTACTGCTTTCATTTGTCACACTTCTTTCTATTTAAAGTAGTGACCATCCCTTAATAAAGTTGTCTTGAAGATGGAAACTATGCTACTCCAAAACATACCCACACGCAAATAATCAGATTTTGTAATCATAAAAAAACCGATGTCCCTTTAGGGGCCATCGGGCCTTTTTTGAAAAGCTTCCATTACCTTTTATTAAGTGATTGACTTCTATCCAGGTCATGATGCAATTGTGCTGCCGGAACCTTAGGGTTAGGAATCTGCCCCTTTGCAACTGGTTCAGCAACATAAACAAAATCTCCCGTACCATCTGGGGCGCTTCCTGTTGCCCAAAGGCCGTCTCCTGATTCATTACCTTCTGACAAGTTCCAGAATTCGTACGCTTCCGGTTGAGATTCCATTTCCGCTTCCGGTGGGAATGACGCGGGAACGACAACGCCATTTTTTTCTTCAAGTTCTGCAATGGACATTTTACGGAAAGTAGCACGGACCCCTTCATCTTTGGTCATATGGTATAAGCGGGCCACTTGAATAGTTGACTTTCTAGGTTTTTATTACCCGGCTGCCCATGCTTGAAACATGAATCCAGTTATAACGAACAGTAATTAGAAAAAATTTACATGCAATCAACAATGAGCATTGAACTAAAAAATCCAAGGATTATTTTAGGACTATGAATGGGTCACTAATAAGATTTAAAAAGATCCATATACCTGTCTATAACTTTACAATACAGGGTACAGTAGAAGAACCATATATAGGAAAACCAACCACATTATAAAGAAACTTAAAAGGAGGATGGAAAATGGATTTCAGGCCCCGAAATCAAAAAAATCAATCCATTTCAGAATTACGATATACTTATTCCGCTCGTAATCTATGGTCCGGTTTTCTATTCGGGATCGGATTGGTGGCATTCATCGATGAGCCCATCTTTCATCAACTATTACATTGGCATCATTTCTATGACAAGTCCACATCCAGCATCGGACTTGTCTCGGATGGTTTATTTCATGCCCTAAGCTGGTTCGCAACGGTCGGGTCTCTGTTCATGTTCGCTGACCTTCGCCGCCGAAAGGGATTATGGCTGAAAAGGTGGATAGGAGGAGTTTTGCTTGGGGCAGGTGCTTTTCAGTTATATGATGGGACCATCCAGCACAAGCTAATGCGTCTCCATCAAATCCGTTACAATGTCGATATTCTCCCATACGACTTGATTTGGAACATTGCAGCCGCAATCATGATACTGATCGGCATTACCATCGTCATTCAAACAAGAAGCAGCTTACTTAAAATGAAAGAAGACGGCCGCAATGCACAGTAATGGACATATTCATGATAATGGAACTGGTTTTGAACCGATTTTATTGATTCTTTTCTCACTTGTTATAGTTATTTATATCGCAGCTGTCGTATTTTCGAATCGCCGCTATAAAAAATGGCCCTTATACCGTACTTTCTTTTGGATTCTTGGCACCATCTGTGCAGCCTTTGCAATTATAGGTCCCATAGCCAATCGGGCGCATATGGACTTCACCGCGCACATGGTTGGTCATTTATTGCTTGGAATGATTGCACCAATTCTACTTGTGCTTGCTGCACCTATAACTCTTGCACTGCGAACACTTGATGTACAATCAGCAAGACGACTTTCAAAGTTGTTGAAAAGCTGGTCGCTGCGAATTTTAAGTCATCCAATCACTGCTTCCGCGCTTAATATTGGGGGACTCTGGATACTTTATACGACTGGGTTATATGGGTTGATGCATCAAAATTTTCTTCTACATGCCTTGGTGCATTTTCACGTGTTCATGGCCGGCTATCTATTCACTGCATCCATGATCTATATGGACCCTGCGCCACACAGGTTCAGCTTCATGTTTCGAGCTATCGTTTTTACAATTTCACTGGCCACCCATGATATCCTTTCTAAATATATTTTTGCCCACCCTCCAAGCGGAGTCACCAAGGAACAAGCGGAAAATGGAGGAATGCTAATGTACTATGCCGGTGATGCCATTGACGTTGCACTAATCTGCATCCTTTGCTATCAATGGTTCAAAGCCACCCGGCCTAAGGGTTCACTTGCCTTGTAGGAAGGACGGTTCCATGATTACTTTGGTAAACTCCATGTTTCTGTTTATTCATCCAGCATTTGGCTCATACTAATTTTTGATGAAAAAAATTTAGGATGGAGCTGAATGGAAAATGGAATTCGAAGCTAATAACTCTACTGAAAATGCTCTTCGTGATTATAAAGCTGGAATCGGCGTCTTTACGCATAAAATGCCTGATCTCGCAGAGAAATTCAATTCATTTACGGAAGAGTGCTTTAAAGAAGGTCAATTATCCCAGAAAGAAAAACAGCTTATCGCACTAGGAATAAGCTTATATTCTCAAGATGAATACTGTATTATCTATCATACAAAAGGATGTCTTGATCAAGGCTGTTCCGAACAAGAAATCCTTGAAGCCATTGGCGTGACCGCAGCATTTGGCGGAGGAGCCACCATGAGTCAGGCTGTAACCCTCGTCCAGGAATGCATCCAGGAAATAAATCAGATGAAACAATGATAAAGAAGGGATAGGAGAGTTAGTCCTATCCCTTCTTTAATGTTCTTAACAAATGCTTTTAATGACTCATATTGTTGTTATTTCCTTGTGCCGGTGCATACGAATTCAACATTTGTTGCATATCCTGCTGTGCAAGCTGTGGAACTTGGTAGTAATGATGTTTGTTTTGATATATCGAAATCTCATATGCCATTTCAATGCAGTTCGGAACGGAATCTGCAAATACGCGGCGAACCACCGGATTCGTTATTTCAAGCGCTGCCATTGCTTTCATGGATGCTGCAGACTTGACAGCTCCAAGCATCAAGCCTGAAATGCATTCATCCGTAATTTCCGAGACGGATTGCAAAGGTTTCTTTGGCTGCGTTGGTGTCAATCCATATATAAAATCGTTATCTTGATTCATTTTGTAGCTCTGGGTCCGTTTAGAAGGATCCTGGCCCGTTTGGAAGCACTCCAATGAGATATTATATTCATCTTGGATGAACTGATATTGACGATCCAAGATGTCAAGTAATTCCTGATCCTTGATATGCTGACGCAAAAGAGTATACGTGTTTAAAGTACCAATCGTTCCCGACAACACTTCATGTACATCGAATACTTCGTGACCACCGTGATTCATTTGTGGGGGAATGGCACCCGTTTGCATGTTCTGGTGTACTTGACCTTGCTGATATTGGTTTTGCATTGTATTTCCCTCCTCGTTTTATCAATGATGCGAACAAGTTTAGTATGTTGAACCCCAACTGGATTATTCACTCTAAACTCTTCCAAGAAGACCAATTAAGCTGCAGACATGTTTTCTGTATAAAAAAAACGTGACGTTTTAAACTATAAACACATTTATTTCAATGGGAGGATTTCTAATGACACATAAAATGCTTCTATTGTACTGATGAAACGGAAGAAAAAAATCCATGCCGTAACGTTTCAAGTTACTGACATGGATAGAAATGAAATGCTCTGTGATGAATGTTATCAAGAATGGCTACAAGGAATAACCTGTTAAGTATTAAACAGCATTTATATTTTCCAACTTTGTTTTAATGAATGAGCATAAAAATATCCCCTTAATCATGTTGACTTTGTGATTGAATGCCCCAACATGATTAAGGGGATTAGATAATGAAAGGACAATTAAGGCATCACTACCATTGCAGACTTTCGATTAAGTAGCACTTTGTACATTGCTGACTATAGTCATTCTGTACAAATTCATGATTACAATTCTCCCGAAAAATGTTCAGCTCTCTTTTCAGCTGTTCCAATTGAGTTTCCAACTGTTTCATTTCAACTTTTATCTGGATTACCCGATTCATCGAATTCTCCCTCTCGTCGGAATCATTGATAGATTTCCCCGTCCGTTTTCCTGAATTCATTCGCTTTTTCTTTAAGCCCTTCATCGATTACCGACTCAAAACCCAGACCCTTTTCCTTCGCCAGATCACGGATGTCCTGGGAGATTCTCATACTGCAGAATTTCGGGCCGCACATTGAACAGAAATGGGCAGTTTTGGCACCTTCAGCCGGTAGAGTTTCATCATGATATTCGACCGCCCTTTCAGGATCTAGGGAAAGATTGAATTGATCTCTCCAACGAAATTCGAATCTAGCCTTCGAAAGGGCATCATCCCGTTTTCTTGCATGCGGATGGCCTTTAGCAAGGTCAGCTGCGTGGGCCGCAATTTTATAAGTGATGACCCCTACCCGAACATCCTCTTTATTCGGAAGTCCCAAATGCTCTTTCGGTGTCACATAACAAAGCATGGCAGTTCCAAACCATCCAATCATGGCAGCACCAATCGCAGAAGTGATATGATCGTATCCAGGAGCTATATCCGTTGTCAATGGTCCCAGGGTATAGAATGGTGCTTCTTGACAGACTTCCAGCTGCTTATCCATATTTTCTTTAATCAAATGCATCGGTACGTGACCAGGGCCCTCCACCATGACTTGAACATCGTGCTTCCAAGCAATCTTCGTCAGTTCCCCAAGTGTTTCCAATTCAGCAAATTGTGCCTCATCGTTTGCATCTGCAATGGATCCAGGACGAAGGCCGTCACCTAATGAGAAAGAGACATCATATGCTTTCATGATTTCACAAATCTCTTCAAAGTGAGTATAGAGGAAACTTTCTTGGTGGTGGGCCAAGCACCATTGTGCCATGATGGAGCCCCCTCGGGAAACGATTCCCGTAACTCGCTTGGCTGTCATGGGGATGTATCGCAAAAGGACACCAGCGTGTATGGTGAAGTAATCGACACCTTGCTCAGCCTGCTCGATTAATGTATCCCGGAAAACTTCCCAATTTAAATCCTCCGCGACTCCATTCACTTTTTCCAATGCTTGATATATCGGAACCGTCCCAACTGGCACAGGTGAATTTCTGATAATCCATTCCCGGGTCGTGTGAATATTCTTCCCGGTGGAAAGATCCATTATATTGTCTGCACCCCATCGTGTAGCCCAAGTCATTTTCTCCACTTCAGCTTCGATCGATGAACTGACAGCCGAATTCCCAATATTCGCATTTATTTTCACATGAAAATTACGTCCGATGATCATGGGCTCACTTTCAGGATGGTTAATATTTGCCGGAATGATAGCCCGCCCGCTAGCTACCTCTTCTCTTACAAACTCAGGGGCCACATTTTCCCTGATCGAAATGAACTCCATTTCTGGAGTAATGATACCTTTACGGGCATAATGGAGCTGGGTTACGTTTTTCCCTTTCACTGCACGCAATGGTTTTCTGTTCAATCCCGGAAAAACTTCGGCATTGGATTGTGACTCAACTTTTTTATACCCGTTATCTTCGGGCTTTATTTCACGGCCATCATACTCTTCAACATCTTCCCGTTCCAGAACCCAGCTTCGTCTAATCGGGGCCAGTCCTTTACGAATATCAATGGGATAATCTGAATCCGTATAAAAACCGCTTGTGTCATAAACTCGTAAAGGCGGATTCTCTTCTTCTCCGAATGACCCTGTAGTCGGACTTAGCTTAATTTCACGCATAGGTACTTTAATATCAGGTCTAGACCCTTCAGCATACACTTTTTTACTCCCGGCAAAACTGGACATAATTGAAACGTTCATGTCATTTACAGAATTACTCATCATGATTTCATTTCTCCTTTTTAAGTTCATTTAAAAAGGACAAAATCCAATCCATTTCGCACGAAAAAGCCAGATCTCATATTTAAGACCCGGCTAACGTTAGTATGACTACAGAAATGACCAGTTGAAATGTCATTGTTTAGTAGATTCTAACTTCCCCACGCTGGTATGAACCAGATCAGGTCCTGAGGGTTAAGAAGCTTAAGCGCTTCTCTCTCAGCCCAACTTTTATTGGACACCCCTAGTCTGAATAATTTAATTGATTACAGGGTAACTATATATCACCCTTTTCATTCTGTAAATAATTTGAAAGACCTAATATTTTCATTACAACTCTCCAAAATCTGTTATTTGGAGAGGGCCATTAATTAATTCCCCAAGCTCTCAAGAATTGGGTAAAGCTCCTCTAAATGCTTGATTTCATAGGTTGGAATCACTTCATTCCGTTCCTTATCATGGCGATTTATCCAAACTGACTTTATGCCTACCCGTGATGCTCCAAGGATATCGGTCATTAAATTATCTCCGACCATCAATACTTCATCCTTATCAAGCTCCATGATTTCCAAAGCATGCTCAAAAATGGAGGCATCTGGTTTACCTCGTCCAAAAGCGCCTGAAATCACGATTTGGTCGAAATAAGGAACCAGTTCAGGCGTAATTTCAAGTTTGGTATTTTGCAGTTCAGGCGATCCATTCGTAAGCAATAGCAATTTGTACTTCCCTTTTAATTCATCGAGAACACGGAAGGACTCTTCATAGATAAATGGCTTTTTGCGTCTCTCGGCCGGAAAACGTTCTGCCAGTTCAAGCCCAAATTCCGGATCATCGATCCCTAATGCCTTCAAACCTCTCGTCCACGCTTCTTTCCGATAAGCCGGTGCAATCCCGGCCATCTTCCGGAATTCATCATGATCATCCTGAAAGTTTCCCCATAATCCCTCAAATGGGTTAATTCCGATCATTTTAGTGAATGCATATGTATCGTAAGAAGAATAAAGCTCACGTGCTTCCTTTCGCACAGCCTCTTCAAACTCGTCGACATTCAGGCCATATTTCTCCTTAGCCACTTCGCATGTGGCCACAAAAGCCTCTTTTACACTTTTCTGATCCCAAAGTAATGTATCATCTAAATCAAAAAAAACTGCCTTCAGCAAAATGTCCACCCCTCTTTCCCTATTATTGAATTCGTAGAAATTACACTATTACAATAATAAACCACAACCAATAAAAAAAGAATAACTATTCGGAAAATGAATTCCTCTTTCTTAAAATAAGCAAAAATGACTTACCCTTTCTGGTAGGAAACCTAATATATTCCCTTTATCATCTTTTAAATACATAAAGCTTTCCATTACTGGCAATCTTGAACTTTGGACCATTGAACCCCCGTCGTATCAGCTCTTTCCTCATATATACCATGAGGGCGGCATGACTCACGATCAGAACATCCCTGTCCCCCTTTGCTAAGACCTCATCCAATACTTTATTGATCCTTCGCTCAGCGATCTTAATTTCCGCCCTTGTCTGCTTGTTGATTACCGAGCAGCAGCGGATCCAGATGGCCCAAAGGATGAACGGCAGCTTAACCTTTCCTTTAAGTGGAGGGGAAGGTATTTCCCGCAGCTCCTCCATCCGATGAACCGTACCTGGATAGATATGTTCCGCTGTCTTGACAGCTCTCGACATATCACTGCAATAGCATTCCTGCCATTCCTCCACACCAAACAAAGTCGTTCCGTAAATGATATCCGCTGCATCATAGTCCTCAAACCATTGCCTCATATCATCCGCCGTAACAGGTCTCCCAGTGGGAAATTCATGTGCCACCTTAAAATGCCGTACCAAACCAATTTTCATATATTCTCCTTTTTAACTTTTAAAATATACATTTCGTTTTCTTGTAAAAGTCCTTATCAATATATTACCCTATGTAAAACCATAAAAAAATGTATGTTGCAACCATAAAAAACCTTACTGATCTCTTCTTGACATTGTGTATGCTTAAAAACTCTTACGGATTGTCTCACTATCAGCTTTTGATTATGATGGCATCAAAAAAAGAGAAAGCATTTCGCCTTCTCCAGTTTTGGTTTATTCTATGAATTGAAGTTCCGTTATCGTACATCTTTTCCTGAATTTATATTTCCCGCTTAAATCACTGAATTGATAATCATTGAGGGATTTCCTCAGTTGTTCCTTTAGCTTATCCACAGTGATTGATTCCTCAATTATCTCTTTCCAATTTTCCTTTCCTATTAACTCTTCGAACGGAATTGTAGCCAGGACTTCATCATATATCTGGATACTTTGATCGATGCCGAAGCTGCCATAGATACTGCCATTTTCATCAGCAAAGATATGCTCAGATTCCAATTCTTCCACCAATACTTCTAGATATTCCTTTGACTTAACAGGCTTGATGGCAATCTCTGCTTCCGCCGTTACAGGTCCCAATCTCTTATCGACGATCTCTATCGTCAATTTAACGTGAACGGGCGGATACCCAAACCCTTCACAAAGTTCTGCTGCCGAATTATATACCATCCATATATCCTCCTTTTGTCACTATTATTATATAATAAAAATACTCCATCTCATTACCCAAAACCCTTATTCAAGTTCACTTGGCAATGCATCTAATTATTAAATCAACTCTTCTTTTTGAGTCATATGCTCCTTCATCATCTGAAGGGTCAATCGTAACATTTCCGGAAAAAATCAGTGTAATCCTGATTTCTTCCGTTCAAAGGCATAATTACCATTCATATTTCACACCCATTTTATACGTTTATCCATAATACACCATTACCTATTTGCGAACATATCCAAAAATCCCAATGCATCTCCATGCATTGGAATTTTTATAAGCTTAAGATTAAGGCTTTAACACCACTTTAATGCATCCATCTTCGTGATCGTTAAAAATTTGATAAGCTTCACTCGCTTTTTCGAGAGGGACTTTATGAGATATGATTTCCGTAGGGTCGAACTTTCCATCCGTGATTTCATCAAAAAGCTTTGGCATGTAGTGAATGACTGGTGCTTGCCCCATTTTCAGGTTAATGTTCCTTTCAAATAAATTGCCTAATGGGAACATATTATACTTGGGTCCGTATACGCCAGTCAGTTGGATCGTACCGAATTTACGTACGGCGTTAAGTGCAATCTCGATCGCGCTTAACGTTCCGCCCTGAAGTTTCAGCTTTTGCTCAATCGCCTCGATCGTTGGTTTCTTGCCATCCATCCCATCGATGACCACATCAGCCCCGCCTGAAGTGATTTCCTTAATGTAGCTGCCCATATCGTTATACTCGTCGAATACGCCTCAACCTTATTCATCTGTTTTGCCTTATTGAGCCTATAAGGAAGATTGTCGATTGCAATGACCCTTTTTGCGCCTTTCATCCAAGCGAACTTCTGAGCCATCAAGCCAATCGGCCCACAAGCCAATTACCGCTACCGTATCATCTTTCTTGACGCCAGCATTCTCTACACTCCAATATGCGGTTGGCAGCACATCGGACATGAACAATAGTGCTTCATCTTCAAGTTCACATGACTCTGGTATGACAAACGGCATGAAGTTTCCATATGGGACCCTTAAATATTCTGCCTGCCCGCCTGGATAGTTCCCATATCGTTCCGTAAAACCAAAGTATCCGCCTGTATCCACCGCTTCATTTGGGTTGGAATTATCACATTGGCTCTCCATATCATGTTCACAATAATAACAGTGCCCTCAAGAAATGTTAAATGGCAGGACAACCCTGTCCCCTTTTTTCACCTTCGTTACTTCCGGACCCACTTCTTCAACGATGCCCATCGGTTCATGGCCAATGACATAATCCTTATGCGTGGACAAAGCACCCTGATATATATGGAGATCGGATCCGCAAATAGCCGTTGAAGTCACTCGGACGATGATTTCATCCTTTTGTGCAGTTTCGGATCTTCAACTTGTTTTACCTGTATCTCTTTTGCTCCTTGAAAAGTGACAGCTTTCATATCAACCTCCTAAAATATTTTTAATACATTTGATATACCGTCAAAAAAGACCACTAAGCCTAAGACCACCCAATTTCCCCACTAATCAAATGCCCTTCAATACAAAAAAAGCCCCGGAAAAACCGGGACTCACATATAAAGCAATTATTTAGTAACCTTATAAATTCCCATTTTCATTGTGACTATCATGTTTGTACTCTCTTAGTACCTCGCTGAATACATCAGGATAATTAGTGAACAGCCCCGTTGCACCCCATTCAAGAGCCTTTTTCATATCCGCTCTATTATTTACTGTATATGGATGGAATTGAAGGTCATGACTGCGAACCATCTTCACATATTGTCCGTCAACCTTATTGAAGTTCGGGCCAACGCCAATTGCATATTCCTTAACGGATTCCAATTCTTCATCGGAAATGGTTGCTGGGTTCTTATAAGAATAGAGTTGCACAAGCGGTAACTTTGGATTCATGTCATGAACCTTCATAAGGCTTTCTTTACTGAACGATTGTATTAATACATTCTTGGTACGGCCTTTTGAATCCACCATTTTATATTCTTCCAGAACCTGCAGAAGTTCTTCTTCCATTCCTGGATATACTTCAGGGGACTTTGTTTCGATATAGTAATTGGCCTGCTTTCCGAACTTCTTAAAGACTTCTTCAAGAGTGGGAACCTTTACCCCTTCATATACCTCTTTTGCCAATTGCGGATTTTGTTCATTGAACCATGAACCGGCATCCAATTTCTTGATTTCTGACAGCGTTAAATCCTTCACCAGACCTGTACCATTCGTTGTACGATCCACCTTTTCATCATGCATGGCTATCAATCTTCCATCCTTGGTCATCTGAAGATCGATTTCTATGTAGTCACCTTTCATTTGTTCTCCCAATTGATAAGCGGGAATGGTATGTTCAGGTGCATGGCCAGAAGCTCCCCGATGTGCAATATTCACGATTTTCTTCTCATAAATAGATGAATTGGAATGACTTCCATTTGCAGCTGAGGCCCCCATGGAAGTAGCTTGCAATATAAAAGCCGCACTCATCATACAAAAGCCGAATTTCTTTAAATTCGTTTTCATTTTCCCTCTCCCCCTCCTATTATTACCATCATTTTAGAAGGGGAATGTGAATCTACAGCTAATATAATGTAAAGAAATCATATTCTAGTAAAAATGAGTAAAATAACCTATCGAACAATTGCCCCCGTGCATTCATAAATCCGCTAAAAGCCTCTTTTTCTAAAAAAATCATAAATGAAAAATGTGCTAAACATGGATACTGGTAATCCAATAAGAAAATATAAAAAGTTTCTTGGCATGTACATATTGAAATAGTATTAAAAAACAGTCTCCCAAATACCAACAACTAAGTATTTCCAAACTTCCATTCTTCGCGGTCTTTAACGATTTCATTATCGTTCATCCCCATTAGGGCTAGTTCTTTAAGTCTTACACATCCATACTAAACCAAAAACAAACCCAATAAAACCCATATATTAGATCAGATGTGCCAATGTTGACATACTAAGTGAGCATGGATAGATATGTTCCTAACTCCTTGACCTCCCCTTCCGGTACTATATAGAAAAACTATCGATGGCAACACCTATCTTTTTCTGATTTACAAAAAACTAGTATCATATTACTATTAAACAAACAAACAGAATATTAATATTAAGGGGAATTATGTTAAAAAATTATCAATATTATCAAAACAAACACCGATTTATACTGAAAGCATTCATGGCAATGATATCCCTTTTACTATTAGTTGGGATTTCTGTATCACCTATAAGTTGGAAAGATAATCCCTACGAGATGATATTGCAGGTCATTTTAATATCGGGGATGATAATTTCTCTGTTATTTTACTTAAAAACTGAAGTCAATTTTTATAAAACCCTATTCATTTTCTTAATTACTGTTTATTTATATGGGAAATTCTTGATATTCCCAGACACCGCAATCATGTTGGCTTTATTTGCTTTAGCACCCTTGATTCCCATTTTTCTCTTTGATAAAATCGGGTTTTATATTGTCGCCACTTTAAATTTCATATTAGGTCCCGCTTCCATCTTGATCATTTCAAAAACAGACCTTCAAAACACTTATGAATATGTCGCTTTGGATAGTTTCGGCAACACGCTTAATTTCATCGCCATACAAATCATATTGGTATTCGTATTCATAGGAACCAATAATAGGGTGGAATCCACGAATGCATTTCACAAGGAAATACAGCAGGCCAAGCAACTGAACTCAATTGGACAGCTCGCTGCCACCATTGCACATGAGATACGTAATCCGATTACAGTCGTGAAAGGGTTTGCCCAGTTATTAGACCAAGAGAAGGAACTGAATGAAACGGAAAAATTTTATGTACAGACCATGCTCACAGAACTCGAATATACACAAGTGATAATCAATGATTATTTGTCTTTGGCAAAACCGCAAACGGATAATGTAGAGGTCATTCCTTTAAATTTCGAGATCCAAAAGATTTCCGATCTATTAACGAGTTTCGCCAATAATCGAAACATAGGCTTTCTCTTGGATTTCCGTGACGATTTGCACATTAACATGAATCCCATCGAGCTTAAACAGATACTGGTCAATATCATAAAAAATGGAATTGAATCAATGAACAATCCCGGATTCATCAAAGTGGAAACAGAGCAGGAAGGCACTATGGCAAAAATACGAATAACGGATACAGGTATGGGCCTCTCCAAAAAACAGCTTGAAATACTCGGTACCCCTTTTTATTCGCTTAAAGACAGGGGAACAGGTATCGGACTGACCGTTTGTTATTCCATCGTTCAAAAATACAAAGGGAAGATCGTGGTGCAGAGCGAATTGAACAAAGGAACCTCCTTCACCATTTATTTGCCCTTACATAGAGAAATAGATTAAACAAACATTACCAAACATAAAAAGGATGACCTCCCAAAACCGGGCGGTCATCCTTTTCATTTAGGCTTTAAAACTATCTTGCCATTTCAGTAAATGATTTTCTAAAAAGCGGACAAACGAATCGGAGATTTTGCCAGCGAGGGCAAAAA
The DNA here is from genome assembly GCF_025175645.1 of Peribacillus aracenensis. Lineage (NCBI taxonomy): Bacteria > Bacillati > Bacillota > Bacilli > Caryophanales > Bacillaceae > Peribacillus > Peribacillus aracenensis. Next base: position 11,803 of record NZ_JANZMJ010000021.1, on the reverse strand, counting down.
TGATGATGCCTACGAATACGACGTCCGTCTGCATGAATGAACGGGCATCCTGGATCATGAAGCCCACCCCTCTATCCGCACCCAACAATTCAGCTACGACCAGGCACATCCAAGCCGCACTTAAGGCTAAACGGATACCAAGCAATATGTTTGGCAAAGCTGCCGGAATCATGAGCTTCGTTATTTGTTCCAGACGGCTAAACTCTAAAATTCGGGCAACATCGTATAGTTTTTTATCCACATTCCGAAGGCCCAAAAAAGTTTGTAAATATAGAGGAAAAAAAGCACCTAAAGCAATAAGCAGCACTTTGGATAGTTCACCAAACCCGAACCACATAATGAATAAAGGGGTAATCGCAAGTAAAGGAACCGTTCGTAACATTTGAATGCTCGGATTAAGATATTCTTCGGATTTTTTTTGCATGCCCACGATGACTCCTAGCAATAAGCCTAAAAAACCACCTAATGCAAAGCCAAGAAGAGCCCGCGTTAAACTGATTTGTAAATGCATGCCCATTTCCCCTGACCGAACGAGATCAATGAAAGTCGTGACGATCAATAAAGGAGATGAGAATAATTGGGCAGGCAGGACGCCAACCGAACCTAATGATTGCCATGCAATCAACACGACAACGGGAAGGAACGAACCCCGCAATGCTGATTTGGCAAGTTGGGATTGTTTTTTCGTTTTCCTTATGACAAGCGACTTGTTTTGAGCAACGGTCTGTGTAGACATATTTTTCATCCTTCCTTTTTTCAAAAATTAATTAAATGCTCCAATCTTCCCTTTCTTCCGGATGATGATCAAGTTGGGTTAAAATGACGGTCCTGAATTCCTGAAACGCTTTGCTTGTTCGAGTTCTTGGATATGGTAAATCAATTGGAACGATAGCTTTAATCCGTCCAGGCTTTGCCTCCATGACTACCACTTTGCTCGATAAAAAGATGGATTCATCAATATCATGTGTGACTAGCACCATCGTTGTCATATTCCTCTCCCATATTTCTAGTAAAGCCTCTTGAAGATGCATTCGCGTGAAGGCATCCAATGCACCGAATGGCTCATCCAGCAATAAAACTTCAGGATTACGTAATAAGGCCCTGGCAATGGCAACACGCTGCGACATTCCACCGGATAATTGGCGTGGGTACGCCTTTTCAAATCCTTTTAGCTTAACAAGTGAAATTAAATCATCCACTCTTTTTCTGATGTCCGTTTTTTTTAATGGAAGGTTACCTGCAATATTTTTCTCCACATTCAGCCATGGAAATAAGCGGTGCTCCTGAAAAATGAAACCACGGTCTTTAGAAGGGGCGCTAACCGGATGATCCCCTGCTATGATCGTGCCGTCAAAGTCTGAATCGAGTCCTGCGATCAGCTTTAATAATGTGCTTTTCCCGCAGCCGCTCGGACCAATGATGGTAACGAACTCACCATTTTTGACGTGCAGATTTAAATTATCCAAAACATGGACACTTTCATTATCATTCTTAAATGTTTTGCTTACATGATTCATTTCTAACGTCGCTACCAATAACCTCACCCTTTCTCAAATAAAAAAAATAGAGATCCAGCAATAAGGCACATATTGTCCCTTTGCTGAATCTCTAGTTAACTAGTCGATTCAATATTTCATTTTATATTAACTTATCGATTATTTATAATCAACACTCAATACCAATTTATTTTATCGGATTAATTATAAATAGTAATTGACAGATTATTCTAACACCTGCTAAGATGCATTCATACACAAATCCGCTTCACAAAAAACCATTTAAATATAGGTCATGTGAATCAACTGGACTACCGGAGATTCAATGAAGAGTAACCCTGCATACTCTTCGTTGAATCTCTTTTCGTCATTAATCTGACTATCCAGATGTGGTAAGTGTAATAAAAAGGAGGGAATTCATGAAGGAATACCGTAACAAGTTAACCGCCGTATTGCTTGCCATCATTAGCATTGCTGTATTGGCAGGTTGCAATTCCGATGCCGGCAAGGCTTCCGGGAAAAGTGATCCACTTAAAGTTCATATTGCCCTAAATGGAAAGATGGGGCCATTGGTCATTGCAAAGGAAAAGGGGTTGTTCGACGAAGAGTTTTCTAAACTGGATGCCCAAATCGAGTGGAGTGAATTCCCGAGTGGTCCCCCGCTTTTGGAATCCCTCGCTTCCAATCGGGTTGACCTATCTTTTTTAGGGGATGGTGCACTGATTGCCGGAATTGATAAGAATCTGCCATTTGAAGTGATTGCACAAACGGGTCGAGGTGAGTCATCTGTCCGGATCCTGGCTCAGCCAGATGGAGACATTAAGAAGATTGAAGACTTAAAGGGAAAAACAGTCGGTGTTGCCTCCGGGACAACAGGTCATGTGTATTTAATCAAGGCATTGAAAGCACATGGTTTAACGATTGATGATATTAAACTCATCAATTTACAACCGGATGATGCCCAATCCGCTTTTGAAACCAAACAATTGGACGCCTGGGCGATTTGGAACCCTTATTACCTTAATAATATTGAAAAAAGGAATGCAGTCGCACTTAAAGTAAAAGAAAAAATATTAGCTCCTGGTGCAATCATTGCACGTAACGAATTTGCAAAAGCACATCCAGAAATTGTCGAGGCCTATTTAAAGGTTTATAAAAAAGCTGCCGACTGGCAAATTGCAAATCCCGATGGGGCCTCTGAAATTTATTCTAAAGAAACTAAATTGCCTGTGAGCACAGTCAAGAAAATAATAACGGCTGAAGAACCAAATATCTACTTTACCGATGATGCCATTAAGGCACAACAAGAATCAATCGATACTTTAGCTGGTGTGGGTTATATCAAGAAATCATTTAATTTTAAAAACCAGATCCACAATGAATACATTGATGAAGCTTTTAAAAAATAAAAAAACATACCTTACAGGAGGAGATTGATTATGACGGAAACTAAAACACAACAATTAAAAGTGGTACCCGTAGCAGGAAGGATTGGAGCGGAAATTCAAGGAGTCCAATTAAGCGGGGACTTGGATTTAGCTATTTTCAATGAAATCAAACAAGCGTTAAACGATCATAAAGTCGTATTCTTCAAGGGTCAAAACCATTTGGACGATGCCAGCCAAGAGGCATTTGCCAAACTATTGGGTGAACCTTATGCGCATCCTACAGTACCGGTAAAAGACAATACTAACTATATTTTCGAACTTGATTCCGAACGGGGTGCTAAAGCAAACCATTGGCATACTGATGTCACTTTTGTTCCAGAAGTTCCTAAATACTCTGTTTTAAGAGGTGTAACCATCCCTGATGTTGGCGGCGATACAGTATGGGCAAATACGAATAAAGCATATGAGGAACTGCCGGAGGGATTGAAGAAATTAGCGGATGAACTATGGGCGATCCATACAAATGAATATGATTATGCACAATTCAAACCAGCCGAAAACATTGATGATGAGGTTAAAAAGAAATATCGTGATATATTCGAATCGACCATTTATAAAACAAGGCACCCAGTCGTTCACGTGCACGCAGAAACCGGAAAAAGACATTTATTATTAGGTGGCTTTGCCGGCAGAGTTGAAGGATATACAACAAGTGAATCTGAAAGATTATTAAGCATCTTCGATTCATACGTCACGCGCTTGGAAAATACCGTGCGTTGGCAATGGAGTGAAGGGGACGTGGTCATTTGGGATAACCTAGCCACGCAGCATTACGCTATTGCCGATTACGGGGACCAGCACCGCGTCGTTCGCAGGGTCACAGTAGGAAAAGACGTTCCCGTAAACAAGGAGAACGAGTCTAGCAAACTAATTATTAAGAAATAAAACTCATGTATGGAATGTAAGGTTCCATTACTTGGCTGCCTCATGGGCGAATGACCGAATTGTAAGGTAAAAAAGAAACTGCCGATTAGATATCGACAGTTTCTTTTCGTTTTCATTCAGCTTATTTTTGACCTCACCGAGGGCACTTTTATCAGGATTAATTATCCTGAACGATTATTTCATCGATTATACCGTAATCCTTCGCCTCTATTGCGCTTAAGAAGTAATCGCGATCGGTGTCCTTCGCCACCTTTTCGATAGGCTGCCCAGTCCTTTCCGAGATGATTTGATTGATATGATCCTTTAGTTTCAAAATCCTTCGGGCAGAAATTTCAATTTCCGTGGCTTGCCCCCTCGCCCCGCCAAGCGGTTGATGAAGCATGATTTCACTATTCGGCAAAGCGCACCGTTTCCCTTTCGTACCCGCCAATAAAAGCATGGCACCGAATGATGCAGCCATCCCCGTACATACAGTCCGGATATCAGGCTTAATATATTGCATCGTATCATAAATGGCGAAACCGGCACTGGTCGATCCCCCCGGACTGTTTATGAAAATGGTAATTTCCTTCTCAGGTGCATCTGCTGCCAAGAATAACAATTGGGCAACCACGCTATTGGCTAAATGATCGGTGATTTCTTCCCCAATCATGATGATACGGTCTTTTAGAAGTCTGGAATAAATATCATACGAGCGCTCACCCTTGCCTGATTGCTCAATTACATATGGAATTGTGGTCATATCTCTTCTTCCTCCTATCAATGATATTGGCTATGCAGCCATTGAGAGTGTGTTTGAAGGAGTGAAGCTTGATTTGGAAAGAATCGAACGATTCATCAGTTTAGGAATCATCGATTCACTGTTCAGGGATTTGAAAGATGGGATGCTTCTAATGAGGATATCAGGATTCTGGGCTTTTAAAGCCTGTGTCATCAGGGACATGAGCCGCTGTTCCTCATCATCTAGCCAATCTTCCACACAAGACAACTTACGCTCTTCAGCCTCATCGGCAAAACGCTTTTTCACACGGTTCAAGATTGCCTTTACAGCTGTTTCCGTCGTGTGCAAATATTCTGATATTTCCTTTGACCGATAGAGGAATCCTTCCTTTAACAGGAAAACAACGGCTTGTTTCGGGGTAAGTGACTTTATTATATATTCAACCGTTTCAAAGGCATTTTCCCCAACTGATCCCTGTTGTTCGGTATCCAACAGTTCGTCAAATGATTCTTTTTTTCTTTTTCGTATTGTATCAATCCAGGAATGGCGGGCTATCGTTTTCAATAAAGCCGTTGTTATCTCGGTTTTCTTACCATAGCCCTGCATTGCCTTCAATATCGTTTCCTGTGCCAAATCATCCCCATCCCAATTATTTTGGGTCAGGAATCGGCAAAACCGAAGCAATTCAGGATAGACTTCACGCAAGATCGCGCCGTTATCCTTTTCTTCAAAATTATCTTCCCTTAACTTATTTATCATTTTTCTCACTCCTTCAACACCCTCTATCCTATAAACGTTTCAGAATGAGAAAAAGATATGGGGGTGGAAAATTTTCCTTCATTCTTCTTTATATTCTATTCCATTTTTTCCATTGGATTTCCTTTCATACTAAAAACCTGTTTGGTCAAGATCCAAACAGGCCATTGTCAATGTTCTATATGCAACAGATATGGCCTCCCCCCTGTGTACCCGTTCGTCACCAATCATTTCGGCGAAGCCTTATTTTCCAAAACACTTATATTCCCGTGAATTCGGCTCCGTTCCATTGAGCCAACCAGCTTTTGGATGTCCCCCGCTCACGGAAATGTTCGGCTATATATCCTTCCCTTTTCGCTAAACCCCTGATGTCCAGAATCCTTTTTGTCCTGAACTTCAAATATACGGTTGATCCATAGGAACTCTACTCCTATTCCAAGTGTTCAATGCATTCAACCGTATATTCGCTAGGTTCCAGAACGTCTACTTCAATACCAAACCAACTGGAGGTGCGACTTTCATTAGCGCTATCTTTACAATAGTTCACCAAAGAACCTGCTGGCTTCTCTTCTTGATCGCTCATCTCTTCAAAATTAACGGATTGCTCGTTATGACGCCCGCCGCTGTCTAACTTTTCCTTCTCCAAGTCTGCGAACATGAACATACAGTAAAAAACCGCAACCATTATTGCCATAGTAAACACCCTTGACATTAAAGGCAGTAACTTTTTCAATATAACTAAACCTCTCTTCATGTTGGTTACCCCAATCCTGTTAAAGCATAATAAATTCAGAATGAATTAATTCATCTATTAAATATCCATCAAAACGTCAGTTTAGAAGAATATTCCTATAGATTCATTATATCAAGTTCCAGAAGTTTTTAATGCCATTATTCTGCCTTAATACGAATAAACAACTAAAATTCTCCTAACCGTGGACAGTCCAAAAAATATCAATTTACACATCACATTGACTTCCATCCTTTTCAAGTGTTACTCTTAAATTAATAAAAAAGTATACATTCAAAACACTGATTCCATTAGCATGAAATAAGGGTGATCTCATTTGCCAAAAGAACATTTAATTGACGTTCAACCAATCAGATCATTGGAAAAATTAGATGATATGAAATGGTCACTGAAGAGACATTGCAGCGAGAGAGACTACATATTGTTTCTGTTAGGCATTAATACCGGCTTGCGTGTGTCTGATTTATTATCGCTGAAGATAAAGGACATTAAAGGTAAGATGGAGGTCATCATCAAGGAAGGCAAAACAAAAAAGCCAAGAATAATACAGCTTAATAATGTATGTAATGAATTGGCAGCCTATATAGCGACCATCGATGGTGAATGGCTATTCCCTTCACGCAAGGGTGATAAGCCAATTAGCAAGATACAGGCATACAGACAGCTTAATAAAGCAGCGGACATGGTGGACATCGAGGGCGTCGGTACCCATACCATGCGGAAAACGTTCGGGTACTGGCACTATAAACGAAGTGAGGACCTTGCTGAATTACAAGCGATCCTTAATCATTCACATCCTGAAGTTACACTAAAGTACATTGGGATTGTTGATGAAGGAACAGAGGACAGCTTAAATGATATTATGGGAGGACGGAAGAAATGTCACTGACTGAATACAATGCAAAATATGAATCCATCATTCGAAGCAATATTTCCGATAGGCAAAAGGCATTGAAATTAGCTGATTTAATGACCGATATGGAAGGCCACCTAAGAAATGACATCGGGGAACATCGAAATAAAGAGGTACATGCATTATATAAAAAAGTATCTCTCCTATCCAACTTGTTATGATCACCTTAAGACCCTTGCCGAATGTGCAGAGGTCCCTTTTTTTGCCGTGAAAGTGAGTGATTTGTTCCTTTCAGGCTTTAGACTGCTGTACCAATCGTATCTGATAGGCCTTTTCCTGTAGGACCACACCAAACAAACGAAATAGCTCTTATTCCAAGCTTTATTCTCTCTCCTCTCTGACTTTCCTTAGCCAGACAACATCCGAATGAAAAATAACTTCATTAATATCGTCGCCCCACCGCTAATGGTCAAGGTTTAAAAATTAAACATACTTAAAGAATACTTTTTCGCCATCATTTCCAAGATTTTTATCCCTGCAACGCTGTTCCCCTTCTCATCCAGCGCTGCACCATAAATTCCAATCCCACATTTTCCGGGAACGGCCCCCATGATTCCCCCTGACACACCGCTTTTTGCCGGTATGCCAACGTTGATGGCAAATTCACCTGATGCGTTATACATGCCGCAAGTGACCATGAATGTCTTGCAAATACGGGCAATATCCCCGGGGATGATTTGCTTTCCCGTCAACAAATCTTTCCCATTCATGGCCAGCACACAGCCTATCCTCGCCAAATCCTGACTATCCATTTCAATGGCACACTGCTTCGAGTACAATTCGATTAAGTCCTCCACATCCTCATTTATTACATTATGCTGCTTTAAAAAATAGCTTAACGACCTATTTAAGTCTGCTGTATTGTATTCTGACCGGGCTACATCTTCATTAAAACCAATCGTGGGATTTTGTGTCAATTCCCGGATAAAATCTAAAATACGCAGAAATCGTTCATTCACACTATCACCTGCGATCATGTGGGTCACAGTCAATGCTCCTGCATTGATCATCGGATTTAACGGTTTGGATGGCTTGTTTGTCTCTAACTTGGCAATCGAATTGAAAGGGTCACCAGTGGGTTCCTTTCCTACATAGGAAAAGACATATTCCCCCCCTTTTTCCATTAATACAAGAGCAAGTGTCAAAACTTTTGATATGCTTTGCAGTGTCATTTTCCCACTTACATCCCCCGCACAATATCCTTTTCCGTCAGGATAGTAAATAGCAACAGATAAATCCCCAGGATTCGCCTTTTCAAGAGCCGGTATATAGTCTGCCACCTTTCCTAAATTTGTATATTCTTTTGCCTGATCGACCAGTTGCTGTAACTCGTCATTGGACCTGCATTGACATCCCATATTGTTCACAATTTGCCGCCCCTTAGGAAATTTGTTATTTGTCGTGTTCTTAAATAGTGGTTTTTTATTTATTACCATATTTCATTGATATTATTTAGAAAAAGTACGAAGCGGAAAATAAATAGAAGTAAGGTTAAAGGAGCTAATTTCCTAGTTGATAACGGGGCTAGTGCATCATGTCTCAATTTGAACATTCTAACAACACAATAACACACTCCTATGCAGAACATGATTCTGCATTGCTTTGGTGGTGTTAAAGACAAAGAAAAACAACAACATATACAGGCAACAGTCAAGCAGTAAGACAGCTAAGCTAACGCCATGTAAAAAAATCAGGAGCAACTTCCCTGATCTTTAAAGAAGATCTAATTGAAAAAAGAAGGAATTAGACGCGCTCAGACGGAAATATAGACCATACGAATATTATTAAGCTTTCATATGTCTTTCACACTTGAAGGAAAGTAGGAAAAGCCATGGGAAAATCGAATAGTTTACAAGAAATCTATAACGCCAACCGTCCAGAAAATAATGAACTTTTCCGAGCTATACAACAGCATCTGCAAATGAAGCACCCAGACAAACGAATGACAGCTACGAGAACATTGCAAATAATTGTGGCTGATAGTGTTTCATTCGGAGAGCTGCGTAATGTGGAAGCCCGCCTTCTTCACAGTCAATAAGGATCTGTTGTTTTATATGCCCTTCGATTTAAACACAGAAAGGAACTCATCAATGAAAGAATCTCTAAAAAGATTCTAAAACATTCGTCTTAATCGTGTCACTTGTGACATTGGCTTTTTGATGCTCAACCAGGTCTAGTAATCTAGCTTAAATCAACATGTCACATGTAAGTTGGTTCGTTTCGTAAACTCAGCAACATTCATTCCCAATCACTTTTGCCTTTGTAATAGCCTGTTTTCGTTTTACTCAATTTGAGTCCGGATTTACTTTCAATTGGTGAGTTAAAATGCTCATAAGATAAAGATTGACAACATTTTTATCGTGACTCATACTAGAAATGAATTAATGACAGAATATTGAGAATAGTGGAGGGGTAAGTATGAATAAGATTTTTGTTCCTAACGCAATCACCACTTTAACAAATCTTTTCTACAATTCGACTACAATGAATGAGTATTTAGCAATGAGAACCGCTCAATTCTACATTGAAGACCTGAAGCTACTGCAAGACGTGGAAGCTGTTGCCCTGGCAATCGAAAATCAAAATGCTTTCGCTTTAATGTCTAAATTTAAATTATTTGATTATAAGGCTGCCGAAGAAATTGAAATCGCCCTATCCTCTTCTGGCTATACGGAAGCGGCGCTAAATGCTATTAATATTGAAATCTAAATTTATTGTTTTGGAACGAATGGAGTTAATGCTCTTTCCATTCGTTTTTTATTTTCTTCATTAGAACAAACGTACTCTATACTATTGCTGATCAAATAATTTTTAAATGGAGAATATTTCTTATCACTCCCCGCAATATCTATGGCACCTGAATTCATGTATCGCCTTCATTCTTGAGTGATGAATCAATGCACAATATCCCGCACATTATTTGTACATATGTTATAGTGCGTCATAAACACAAAAAAGCTTCACACAATTATGTGTGAAGCTTTTTGTAATAGCGATTTTTCGCTATTCTTGATACCGGTGGCCGGGGTCGAACCGGCACTCCAGAGGAACACGATTTTGAGTCGTGCGCGTCTGCCAATTCCGCCACACCGGCATGTATGTTGGAGGCGGCAACCGGAATCGAACCGGTGGTAAAGGTTTTGCAGACCTCTGCCTTACCGCTTGGCTATGCCGCCAACGTTTTTGGAGCGAAAGACGGGATTCGAACCCGCGACCCCAACCTTGGCAAGGTTGTATTCTACCACTGAACTACTTTCGCATATGGCTGGGCTAGAAGGGATCGAACCTTCGCATGACGGAATCAAAATCCGTTGCCTTACCGCTTGGCTATAGCCCATTAACGTTGTAATCATTATACCATGTTTTATTAAATGGGGCGACTGATGGGAATCGAACCCACGAATGCCTGAACCACAATCAGGTGCGTTAACCACTTCGCCACAATCGCCATTATAGGATTGAAATTGGCAGGGGTAGTAGGAATCGAACCCACACTGGAGGTTTTGGAGACCTCTGTTCTACCTTTAAACTATACCCCTGTAAGAAAGATGGTGGAGGGGGGCAGATTCGAACTGCCGAACCCGAAGGAGCGGATTTACAGTCCGCCGCGTTTAGCCACTTCGCTACCCCTCCGCATATGGATGAAACATGGTGCCGGCAAGAGGACTTGAACCCCCAACCTACTGATTACAAGTCAGTTGCTCTACCAGTTGAGCTACACCGGCACTACTATGGTGGCTCAGGACGGAATCGAACCGCCGACACAAGGATTTTCAGTCCTTTGCTCTACCGACTGAGCTACTGAGCCAAACAATAATGGCGGTCCCGACGGGAATCGAACCCGCGATCTCCTGCGTGACAGGCAGGCATGTTAACCGCTACACCACGGGACCATAGATTGCGGGGACAGGATTTGAACCTGCGACCTTCGGGTTATGAGCCCGACGAGCTACCGGACTGCTCCACCCCGCGACGGTAATAATGTTACTATTATGAATCAAGTTTTCGTGTTGAGCGTTTCAATGGGATGAATGATCAATCCTTTATACAGAAACAACCTGATCTTATTGAATAATGGTGGAGGATGACGGGATCGAACCGCCGACCCTCTGCTTGTAAGGCAGATGCTCTCCCAGCTGAGCTAATCCTCCAATATGTTGTCTAAATGGTGACCCGTACGGGATTCGAACCCGTGTTACCGCCGTGAAAGGGCGGTGTCTTAACCGCTTGACCAACGGGCCAGGTTTAAATGGCGGAGAGCAAGGGATTTGAACCCTTGAGACAGGGTTACCCGTCTACACGATTTCCAATCGTGCTCCTTCGGCCACTCGGACAGCTCTCCAATAATGGCTCCGCAGGTAGGACTCGAACCTACGACCGTTCGGTTAACAGCCGAATGCTCTACCACTGAGCTACTGCGGAACAATATAAGCTTGGCGACGTCCTACTCTCACAGGGGGAAACCCCCAACTACCATCGGCGCTGAAGAGCTTAACTGCCGTGTTCGGAATGGGAACGGGTGTGACCTCTTCGCTATCGTCACCAAACATTTTTTCAAGACATATATTATTATAACGTCTTTTTGAGAAAATGCAAGAAGAAATTTTCATTCCTTCAAAACTAGATAATAAGAAGGTATTTCATTTTTTTAAAGCGTTGGTTAAGTCCTCGATCTATTAGTATCAGTCAGCTCCACATGTCGCCACGCTTCCACCTCTGACCTATCAACCTGATCATCTTTCAGGGATCTTACTAGCTTGCGCCATGGGAAATCTCATCTTGAGGGGGGCTTCATGCTTAGATGCTTTCAGCACTTATCCCGTCCGCACGTAG
>NZ_JANZMJ010000020.1:0-96492 GCF_025175645.1 Peribacillus aracenensis | reverse complement strand
TTTTATGTCCCTCTGTTCCTTCAAGATATCTCTGTACCGCTTGTATTTTTTGTTGTGCTGTAAATTTGGCCATAAAGAAACTGCACCTCCAATTGATAGATGTGTCTAACAATTGGGGTGCAGTTCAGTCGAGGATGTTTTTTTATTGGAATAAATACATATGACAAAAACTGTGATGTTTATTCCTGTAGAATGACAATAAAGTCATTTAATTTTAAATAAAGCTGTTAAAAAATTAGCTTGTTTATAAGGAGAGGTTCTGATATGATAGTTTGATAAATTTTTTAAGGGGTTTAGAGAGGGTGAGTCAATTGACTAAAAACCTTAGACAATTGAAAAATGTTTCGGTGTTCCAAACGCTTCTAACTTAGAAAAATAATTTAGAAGCGAGGAATAATTATATGAAAAATCAAAGAATCTTTAATAAATCATTTCTTTTTTTATTTATAAGCAACTTTTTAGTTTTTATTGGGTTTGAAATGTTACTGCCTATTTTGCCTGCCTATTTGTTAAGCATGAATGCATCTTCCATTCAGGTAGGTCTAGTCACATCATTATTTACGATAGGTGCTGTTTTAATCAGGCCTTTTGTAGGTTACTATTTAATTGATAACCAGAGGAAAAGTCTGGCCATTTGTGCAAGTGCAGCTTTAATGATCATTACAATGCTATATCCGTATCTTAATATTATATGGCTTCTTCTATTGTTACGGCTTTTCCATGGTGCTGCTTGGGGGGTATCAACCACAGCTAATAGTACAATAGTAGTGGATTTGATTCCTAAGACACGCTTAGGAGAAGGGATAGGGTATTTTTCTATATCCACAACGGTAGGGGCTATCATTGCACCAAGTATAGGTATCCTTATCTATGACTCTTTTTCCTTCGATATTTTAATTTGGTCATCAGTAGTACTGAGCTTATTGGCGGTAATTGCGCTTCAATTTGTAAATTCACCTGCTAATGTAAAGCGTAAGAAGAAACCATTTCGCTTTTTGGATATGATTTATGAAAAAGACGTATGGTTCCCAGCATTACTTACCGTTATTACAACACTAGGTTTTGGGGCTATCATTACATTCTTGGTTCTTTTTGGTAAACAAAAGGGAGTAGATCATATTTTTCTATTCTTCCTTATCAATGCAACTGTATCAACTTTACTACGTCCGTTTACAGGAAAATGGTATGACAAAAAAGGACCTTGGTCTATTATCATTATCTCAGCTTATTTAGGATTTTTGTCACTTTTTATCCTGTCTTATACGACAAATGATATTCAACTTATCATTGCGGCGATTTTATTTGGGGCAGGGTATGGAACTGTCATGCCATGTTTACAAACGTGGACAGTTCAAAAAGTAAGAGAAGAAAAAAGAGGTGCAGCCAACGCAACCTTTTTTTCCAGCTTTGACGTTGGTGTTGGAATTAGCGCATTTTTATTAGGCATTTTAGCTGAATGGATTAGTTTAGAGATGATCTTCAGGTTTGTTAGTCTAAGTTTTATTGTTGTTGCAGTTTTAGTCTATAAGGATTATATAAATAAAAGTAAGGCATAAATAAATCGATCTAAAACAAATCCACCTCTATTTTTATAGAGGTGGATTTGTTTGCTGGAATTATAATACCAATACGGCTAACTGGAATGCATCTAGTTCCACTCATAAGCATATAAGGATGTATTAAAAAGGCAGCTAATGACCTAGTCAGCAGGACAAGTGTTAAGAATCAACGATTCTACAGTAATTTTCTTACCAGCAGAAGTGCTTTGATTTACGAATCTAAAGCTTAAAAGCTCTTATCAAATTTCACAGGTGCGAAGTTTAAGTTATAATAGTTAAAAACATCCGTCTATATAAGATGGATGATGTAAGCTTATTGATTAATACATAAAAAGGATTGGTGAATAAGAATGGCAATAGTTGATGTAACGGTTATTCCTGTAGGTACACAAACTCCAAGTGTCAGCAGTTATGTGGCAGATATTCAAAGAGTATTAAAGCAATATGAAGAAAAGGGAGAAATCCGTTTTCAACTGACTCCCATGAATACAATCATTGAAGGCGACCTTCCTAAGTTGTTTGAAGTGATCCAAGCGATGCACGAAGTACCTTTTGAAAAAGGTCTTGCTAGAGTTTGTACGAATATCCGAATCGATGATCGTCGTGATAAAGAACGCAAGATGGAAGACAAAGTAAAGCGAGTGAAGGGTATACTTGAGGAATAGTGAAATGTATAAAATGGCATTAGGTCAAGAAAATAGTTCAATTATACAAACACCTCGATTTTCGTAGATATAGTGCCGTTTTCGGAGATATATCCTGAATTTCGCAGATATATTGTGTTTTTCGGAGATATATCTTGAATTTCGGAGATATAGTTCTGTTCTTCTAGATATTTCCCTAGTTTTGTGTGATTTTCAATTAATGTAAATTTATTAATGACTTTGAAGCCTTGGTATTACTGATTTCTCAGTTCCCAAGGCTTTTTTATTTGAAAGGGAGATTTCATACATTTGTATATTATATTTTGCATAGGTGATTAGGTAGTGATAAAAGGTTCCAAAAAAGATATAAACAGTTGTTTAGATAATTTATAAGCGTTCGCCATAAAGTTCCTTTTCTTCATTCGGATGAAAAAGAGTGAATCCTTTTGAACAAAAAACAAACCTTCTATCTATCTCGAATCCAGCCTTGTTCAAAATTTCAACAGTTCCATTCGCACCATTGCCAGCATATCCGCAACTGCAACCGGATAGGTGTAGCTCATTTCCTTTTTTGTCTATAAGGATGAGATCACTATCGAGCAAAAGATTGTCTTTATTAATTTCTTTAACAATTTTTGCAATTTTAAAACGGTCAAAATGATCTTTAACTGCTTCGTATAATGCAATACTTTTATAGGTAATACCGCGGTCTTCACCGTAATCTTTTATGACGAATACTTCCCGATTGTATGGTTTCTTATATAGATTGTACTTTTGGTAAGTGACGTCATTAATTTTATAAATTAGTGGACTATTACTTTCCAGTTTTTGATTAAACATTATACCCCTCCTAAATAGTTAGTTTATTAATTTTATTAGGAGAAAAAGAGATTAGTACCAAGAACGTGTTAAGAGGGCAAATTTTTTCATTTTTGATTCTCGTTTAATTAATATGGATGGAGCCGGTAGGAGGAAGTGAAATGGTGAAGTCAAATTAAAAAGCACCAAAATAGGTGCTTCCTAGTTATATATCTTCTTAAAGTAATGAACAAACATAATGTTCATGATAATTTCGACTATAGCATTAATGCTTACATCGATAATATTAGTTTCCTCAAGTGAATGATATGGGGCAAATAAGACAATATAAATAGAGCCAAGGATAGTTAAAAGTATGGTCCATAAGCTGTTACGTATAAATAGTGGAATCATTAAGCCAAAAAAGGGCAAGAAGAAATCTAATTCCTTCCTACTTCTCTTCTTATAAATACCGACTAAAAGATAGATTGCAATCACATTGATAATAATAAATAAAATTAGATCAATAACATCATATCCATTCCTAGATGAAGTGTTATAAACTCCAGGCAGTGAAAACACTGTAAAAGCAACCAGTACCCAAAAAGTTATACTGTATCTTTTCTTTTGTTTTCCAGTTATTGTTCCTTCCTGTAAAGCTATTACGAGTTTGTTAATATTCCAAATATACATGGTTGTCTCCTTTTGTAGATTATCAGACTAATTATAGAGCAGGGTCTACGTAAAAACCATTTTTATTAAAATCCCCTTTCCATACTCATTACATCTTTCGAAACATAAAAAAATCCGGATAATGGACACTTTTTTATGTGTGTCCATTATCCGGAGTATAATTCAATTTATACTATAGCTCTTCTTTATTAACATGGGTAGAGTAGTTTTGTTCACTTTGTTTTTTTTTCATATATTTTTTTCCCCACTCTCCCATAATGTCCAGTACTGGGATGATGCTTTTCCCTTGTGGTGTTAGCGAGTATTCTACTTTAGGAGGAACTTCTTTATACACTTCTCTGTGAACGATACCATCCTCTTCCAATTCTCTCAGCTGTCTTGTCAATATTCCTTTTGAAATGCCCGGTAACAACCTTTGGAGTTCGTTAAATCTTCTTGTTTGTCGACTTAGATACCATAAAATGATAATTTTCCATCTTCCGGCCAATACATTTTGAGTAAGTGTCAAAGAGCATACTTCTTCTTGTTCTTCAGGAGGGGGTTCTCCTTGAAAATTAAATCGAGCCATTGATTGTATTTTCCCTCTCTCTCTTAATGGTCCTATTTTTGTGACTATGTCATTAAAAAATGCCTACTTTTATTATTGTGACCGTGGATATAGTATATACCTGTACTTAATAATTCAACAAGTATACGGATAAGTGAAGGGAGGTATATCAATAAACTTAAAAAGTTATTTTACTATGTTTATCGATACACATTATTTAGGTTTTTGATTAATGAATTATTTAGATTGCTAGTATCGACTTTTCTAATACGGAAAAAATGAATTGGAGGGAAAAAGATGAAAATATTAGTTACTGGCGCAACTGGAAAATTAGGATCAAAAGTGATGGAAACTTTATTAAAAACTGTACCAGTGAGTCAATTAGCAGTTAGTGTTCGAAATCTAGAAAAAGCAGAAGGATTACGAGCTCGGGGAGTAGAAGTTCGATATGGAGATTTTGATCAACCAGAAACATTAGATGCTGCTTTTTCAGGAATTGATCGACTTTTAATTATATCCACTGTTGGGGATGATGAAACAGTAATAAGACAGCATGCTAATGCCGTGGCTGCTGCTCAGCGTAATCAAGTTAAATTCATTGCTTATACTAGTGTAACAAATGCAAGTGAAAGTAACTTATTCCTTGCCCCAGCTCATCGTGCAAGAGAAGAAGCTATTTTGAAAACAGGTATTCCATACTCATTTTTAAGAAACAATTGGTATTTGGAAAATGAAATGGGGAGTATACAAGGTGTGATGGCAGGAGCACCTTGGATTACATCTGCAGGAACAGGAAAGGTGGGCTGGGCACTTCAACAAGATTATGCGGAGGCAGCAGCAAATGTCTTAACCGGGAGCGGACATGAGAATACTGTATACGAGCTTTCCGGCAAGCTTATGACTCAAGAGGAATTAACATCTGCTCTTGGAACTGTATTAGGAAAAGAAGTACCTGTACAACAAGTCGATGATGCGACGTATACCGATATTATGAAAGGTGCAGAGGTGCCAGAAACCTACATTTCTATGCTCGTTAACATGCAAAAAGGCATTAGGGATGGTGAATTAGAAATACCGAGTAATGATTTAGAAATATTACTTGGTCGCCCTTCTACACCAATAAACGAGGCTTTGAGCCAAATTATTAGTCAGAGCATCCAAACAGGAAAGTAAGTTTAATCAAAAAGACCTCCTCATATTTAAGAAGCTTGTTATGCCCGATACTAATAGAAAGCAGTTTTATTAAAGTAAGTAAGACATGATCCAAAGAATATGACAACCCATCATTGTCATACCCTTTAGAAAAAGATAAGGGTGTGACAATGCTGAGTAGGAAGAAAAACAACCAAATCGTTATTTATGTAGTAAAAGGCTCAACAATTAAAAGGTTTTTAATCCTAGATCTAATTATTGGATCAGGAATTTTTTATGTGGTCAAATTCATTTCTTCAAGCTTATTAATAGCGAGTGCGAGCAGTTTTATTGGAACAGAAGGAATTAAAAAGGCACCGAAAGTTCTAAAAAATGCAATTGGATTAATAACCTAAAGACTAATTCATTCCACAATATGGAGTGTTGTTTAACAGGAAGTAAAAGGAGAATGCATATTATAAACGTCCGATATGTATTCTCTTTTTTTATTCATTGGTTGTAGGATTGTAGGGCCTTTTCAAACAATTGATTATGTGTATTATCCAAATGAAGACAATGATCAAAATGCATTTCCAGACAATAAAATACATATCAATTCGACAATCCAAAAACCGCTGGATATGGATATTCTAAGCCATTAATAAAATTAAAGTTAAGGTAGAATAACTTTGAATTTAATTTAAGGAAAAGAAAACGGCTGAAAAGACTTTTGTTACCCTGGTAGATAAAATCCTTCATTGGATATCCGTGAAATAAAAATGAGAAAAGTCGTTCCGGGATTTAGCCAAATAACGGTTTTGTGATTCAGAGAAAGACCCTTCCAAAAGAGTTATGGAGGGTTATTTGGCATGGCCAAAAAAGTACTGAAAAAGGAAATGCATCTTATTTAAGTTGGGCTGGGTGGTTGCCATTTGGTTTTTTTTCTTTTAGTCAAGAGAAGTCTTGGACTACAGTTGTTACTGTAGTTCTTTTAGTAACTGTAATGGATTTCTAATGCTTTGTTAAAGAGAGCTAATCTTCAAAATATTAATTGACGGTTATTCGTAGAAATATTATGATAATTCTATTAACGGCTATTTAGCGACAAGTCTTTCGTTTTTAAATAGTCATCAAATAATAGAGTCATGAAAATTAATCACAAAGGGGATGCTTTATGAAAAAAGAAATGTCATTCGGTGTTGCAATAATACCGCTCATCGTCATGATCGTAATGATGGCAATTACGGTGGTCTGGCTGGAACAGGGTCCGCATATTCCACTTATTTTAGGCACATCAGCTGCTGCTATTGTTGCTTGGAGTTCAGGTTATAAGTGGAACGAAATAGAAGAGTCTATGTACAAGGGAATACGTCTCGCCCTGCCAGCAGTCGTCATCATTATTCTAGTAGGGATGACAATCGGGGCTTGGATGGGCGGAGGAATTGTTGCCACCATGATATATTATGGTCTTAAAATCCTCACTCCTTCATTTTTTCTTGTTAGCATCTCCGTTATTTGTGCAGTGGTATCATTGGCAATCGGCAGTTCTTGGTCAACGATGGGGACAATCGGTGTTGCTGGTATGGGGATTGGTCTAAGTATGGGAATACCAGCACCAATGATTGCGGGGGCTATTATTTCAGGCTCATATTTTGGTGACAAAATGTCACCGCTTTCAGACACGACCAATCTTGCATCCGGACTTACAGGAACAGATTTATTCGTACACATTCGCCATATGCTTTACACGACGATTCCAGGATTTATAATTGCCTTGGTTATATACGCCATTCTTGGGAAGGATTTTGGTAAAGGAGATATGAATGCTGAGAATATTGAACAAACGATGCGTGTACTGCAGGATAGCTTTGTCATTTCTCCGTTTCTATTGATCATTCCGTTAATCGTCATTATTCTAGTTGCTAAAAAAGTTCCAGCCATTCCGGCATTGATTATTGGGGTGTTGCTCGGCTTCTTATCACAAATTTTCATTCAAGGAGGCAACATGGCTGATGCAATAGCAGCATTGCAAAGCGGCTTCGTGATTGATACGGGCAATAGTATGGTCGACAAGCTGTTTAACGGCGGCGGATTGGATTCAATGATGTACACCGTGTCCATGACGATCGTTGCAATGACATTTGGTGGAATCCTTGAAAACACAGGCATGCTTCAAGCGATCGTAAAGCAAATATTAAAATTCGCAAAAACATCGAGAAGCGTCGTTGCGTCAACAGTTTTATCATGTTTTGCGACGAATGTAACATGCTCAGAACAATATATTTCCATCGTCATTCCTTCACGTATGTATGTAAAAGCTTACCGAGATAAAGGACTTCACTCGAAGAACCTATCCCGTGCACTTGAGGATGGAGGAACATTGACTTCAGTATTTGTTCCTTGGAATACTTGCGGAGTATTTATCCTTGCAACACTTGGTGTGCATGCATTCGATTATGCACCATATGCGATTCTGAATTTTATCATCCCAGTTATTTCTATCATTTATGCGATGACTGGCTTTACCATTACGAAATTGACAGAAGCCGAAATTCAGAATATCAAGAAAGAAGAGGAAGCAACTTTACCTATATGAAAAACTTGCCAAATTTAAATATGACCTGCAATAAATCAAGAGACCTCGAGCGAAGAAAGGTTCCTTCAAAAGAACCTTTCTTTACATTTAAATCTAGTATACAGGCAAATTAAGTTCATAAACAGCTCTGGGGCGTCCCTTCGAATAGGTCATTTCTTCGCCGACGATGGTGACATGCCCATGATCGGATAGCTTTTTTAAAATTCTTTCTGTAGTACGACGGGTCACCTGTAAATAATCCTCTAGTTCAGCAGCCGTGAATTGGACGGATTGGCGGGAATGACTGAACTGGATGATTTTAGATATGTTTGCAGGACTCAATTTTGTCTGTTTGGCAACCTGAAGTAGTTCGGGATGATCGTTTTTCAAGCGTTGCTGTCTGGTTTGCTGTGGAAACGGTCCAAGCAAATCTTTGTCTTCCGTGAGAATGTATCCGCATTTGTACTCACTATGTTTTTCAGCAAATCCGAGGGCAATCTTTGCATGACGATCTGCATCCATAATGGTTGAACCATATCCGAAACCAACTTTACTCTTCTTCTTGAATTTGTCAAAAAAATAATTCAGGCCGTTTTTCTTTATCAACGATTCGATTTCACCACGAGTGCTGTACAGGATGAAGTGGAAGTCTTCAAGAAGCTGGACCGAGGCTTGTATTTCATGTGCTAAACCATCTACCAGTTCATGAGCGTTCGCTTCATCCGATATGACATAGCAAACGGCAATCTGTGAAGATCTGCTTTTAATTAGTTCTGTATTAGCTCTAATATCCTGCAGCGCTTTAAAGATGGAGCTTCGGGGATCAACCATGCGCATGGCAGGTACCCCAATAAGTTGCAGTTGATCAAATACAGAATGGATGCTTGTTAATGCAAGATCAATGAAACCCTCCTTCCAAAGTTCATGATGGTAAGAAGTGATCAGTGAAATATCAAATGAGTCATTCAGCATCTCCTGATAATCCATGATATAGCTCGGGTCCATCTCGATTTCGAGGTCAGTTAATACGTTCTTTACGATCAAGGCGTTGCTAACATCGACGGAAATTCGATGTGGAGAGATTTTTTTATGATAAAGCACGGATAGTAAGGAAGAAGTGACCGACATTTCATCTTGTGCTAAATAAAAAGAAGGAATCGGAAGGTGCTCATGATATTTTTTTGAAAAGTAGTACGGCAACGCCCCGGAGAACAACACAGCATCACACGGCTTGAGTTTCTTAACAAGCATACCGGCCTCAGTAGGTTTCTCATATACATAGGCGTCGAAATCAATTCCAGTAATTTCGGATGTGATGGATTCAATTCTTTCCATAAATTCAGTGGAACCAATGACAGCAATTCTTGTATTCATTGTTAACCTCCAAGTGAAACAGCTAATGGATTTAATAACGGTTTATTAACGACAACTATATCAAACTCGTACAATCTTGTGAATTGAAAGGGAGTATTAGAAATGAAAATTACAGCGATCCACCTATATGCAATCCATCTGCCTCTTAAAGAGCCCTTTGTGATTAGTTACCATACTTACGAATTTATGCCATCAATCATTGTCAAAATTGAGACGGATGAAGGGTTTGTTGGGTACGGGGAAGGTGTCGCAGACGAACATGTGACTGGTGAGATTCTGGAAGGGACCTACCAGGTGTTGAAAAATACGTTGGGACCCATACTGTTAGGCAAGAATCCATTTGAAATCGAAAGGCTTCATGATTTGATGGACAAAGCGATTTATGGAGCTCCTACAGCTAAGGCAGCCATTGACATTGCTTGCTTTGATATCATGGGAAAGAAGCTGGGGCAGCCAGTCTACCAGCTAATCGGGGGACGTTATCATGATGAGTTTCCAATTACCCATGTCTTAAGTATAGCTCCTCCTGAAAAAATGGCCGAAGAAGCGGCAGTTATGGTCGAGCAGGGCTATCAGTCATTTAAAATGAAGGTTGGCACCAATGTCAGTGAAGATGTGGCACGCATACAAGCTGTCCGCGACCGTGTAGGTGATAGTATCGCTATACGCGCAGATGTTAATCAAGGATGGCGGAACAGTGCGGTAACTCTTGTAGCGATTGATCAATTGCTTGAGTGCCAGCTTGATTGGCTTGAACAACCGGTAGCTGCCGATGACATCGATGGGATGGTTGAAATAAAATCGAAGTCTACGATTCCGCTGATGATTGATGAGGGATTAAAGGGCACACGGGAAATGCGCGAAATTATCCAGAAACGAGCAGCTGACAAATTGAATATTAAACTGATGAAATGCGGTGGTATATATCCGGCAATAAAGCTAGCCCACCAAGCAGAGCTTGCTGGGTTAGAATGTCAGATTGGCTCAATGGTAGAATCATCCATTGGTTCTGCAGCTGGCTTCCATGTTGCATTTTCAAAAAAGGTGATTACAAGCGTGGAACTCACTGGTCCATTGAAATTCTCCAAGGATGTAGGGAATCTTTATTATGATGTCCCATATATTAGGTTGAATGAAAAACCAGGATTAGGTGTAGCGATAAATGAAGAAACGCTAGTTGAATTAACAGTTTTTCAGGATGTCATCCAATAAAAGGGGGAGCAACTTTGGAATTGATTTGCGAAGGTACCATCAGTAAGGATAAAAATCATAAACGCTATGAGGTCAGAAAATTAGTGTTGGAGGATTTAACCGATATTTTACAAGTTCAAGAACAGGTCGTTCACCATTTGACCGATAAAGGTGTACTTCAACCGCTTACTAAGGAAGAGTTTCAATATATTCTAGAAGGAAATGGGCTCATGATTGGAGCATTCGTTGGTGAGGATCTCATTGCATTCCGGGCGTTGCTGGCTCCGCCTATTGATGAGGAACATCTAGGGAGAGATTTCGGAATGATGGAATACGAGCTGTCGGAAGTGATTTATCAGGAAATTTCTAACGTACTGCCTGCATACAGGGGAAACAAACTGCAACAAACACTTGCAACGTTGATCATGAAGGAGTTGAACAAGCAGGAGTCGCCTTACCGATATGTATGCTGTACAGTTGCGCCTTTTAACATTCCCAGTTTAAAAGATAAATTTGCCCAAGGAATGGAAATTGTGGCGTTAAAAGAGAAATATGGCGGGCAATTGCGTTATATATTTGTCAAGGAATTGTCTGAAGTGGACGCATCTCCATGGCAGGAAATCCAGATCATTGAGATGAATGATATAGCATCCCAGCAAGGAATTATCGCAAATGGTTGGCGTGGATTTAAAATGGAAGAACAGGAAGGAAAACAGTTAGTCTTTTATGGTAGTAGGCATAATAGGAAAGCTGCCAATAGCTAGCGAGTTATTATAATATCTTTGAGTCGGAAAGAGCAAATACATTGCTCTTTTTCTTATTTTGGCCAAACTTTGCGAACATGACATTATTTGGCTACCCTAAACTATCAACTTTAAAAGATAATCGGAATTAGATAGGTGGGGGGACTAAGTTGTTTTTACCTACCAAACCCAGTAGGTAATTTTAAACGCCCTAAATGGCTTTTAAAACCTTAGACTAAAGTGGGTCTATATAAAAGTTAAATCAATAATATTGATTGGATCGCCCGCGGAAAGCGAGTGCCTAGAGGCAACATTCAAATTGTACAAACCGTTAAAAAGCTGTAGACAAACTCGATTATCGAGTTCGCCTACAGGCTGAAACGCTCTAAATGGCGTTTTGTTAATGGAAGGGTTTATCTACAAGATTTCTTGAATCTTTAAAAATACAACACACAAAACTTCCGAATTACTATTTGAAAGGACATTTAGCTCCTAATCTAATTTGAAATGTAAGATGGGGGAATTCCACCCTTAGGAATATGGTGCCCTCTATTTTTCACCGGTATATTCCGTTGTAGTCTCCAATTCACTATTAACTCGATATATCTTTCTAGGTCTTCCTTTAGCAGTAGGTGCTTCTTCACCAATTATTTCGGCAATCTCCTGCTCAACTAAACCATTAAGAATTCGCCGTGCGTTCCGAGGGGTCATTTTTAACCATTCAGCAAGAATTGATGCTGTTATAGAGTGGTTCCCTGTTCTTTTTTGTACAGACAAAATCTTGTTAAGTGTTGTAATCGTGACGCCACACTGTTTAAGTTTTTCACTGATTTCCTTATTCTCCGTTCGATAGCCAAAAGAAATGCTTTCTTGTTCTTTAAGAGGACCTTCAATAATCCCTCTATCATCTACAAGGAATGCACAAAAAGAATCGTAATTTTGTGCATGATTTAAAGCAAGTCGTGCATTTTCCTCCGCAGCCAATGCAGTTTCCCCATAGCCGATCCCAACATTCGATGGTAATTCCGATATTAAAGCTAATTTTTCCAAAAGATCTCCAATTTGTTGCCCTGTTTCTTTTATGGAACCTCTCGTGGAGAAAATTACAAATGTTCCAACCCCAAGAGGTACAAAAGTGCCGAAAATCGATTCGGAAAAGTTTAATACGGCATCTTGTACTTTTAAGTTCAAGCGATGTAAATCGTAGGATATGGTGTGGTGATTCATGTTTGTATCCATATTCTCTACTTTGATAAATATAGCAGCAATTTGTGATTGTTTAAAATGAAGGGTTTCCCATTTTTGGATTGCTGTTTTTAGCGTTTCACGTATGTTGCTACGTGTAGGGGTAACTCGATAAACAGGAATTCCTTGTAACTTCAATTGTTCGTATACAAAGTATAGACAAGTAATGCAAATATCAACTTGTCCCTCTTTAAATAGTTTTTGATGAAATGCAAGAAGATCCTGGAGAGTAGTATCATGAAGATATTCATGAACATGAATATCTTCATATGAAATGCCCAGATCATGATATGTCTCATATACATCACTTTCTTTAAGCAAATCTATACTCATCCGATTGAGGCTTTTAGAATCTTTATAACCTACTTCCACCAACGTTTTTGTTAAGCTTGCTCCATCTAAGTTAAGATAAAAAAAAGGTTGTTTGGAACCGCTTTTTTCAACAAAAGGATAGAGGGCTGGACCCGCAAAAATCCAAAGGTCGACTAACTGTTGATTTTGTTTCACGATATTTGTCGCCTCTTCAGCATTTTGATATCCAAATGGAATCGGGTACAGTCTGTCGGAGTATTCTTTTGCAATATCGCATATTATCTGTACATAGTCACTTGGACCAACAATTCCGGCTTTTATTTTCATAGTCGAACACACCACCTAATAGAATAACTTGCAAATTTTTCAAAAACGTTATGTATTATATAGGGAAATATATTAATTAATCGATTAATTCCAGCATTTTGCTTACCTAATTTGTTAGGGTTTTCTTTAATTGATTATAACAATTATAGTAAACATTAGTATATATGTTGAATGAATTGCTCTATTGAATCAAGCAGCATTTCTGCCTTTAAAAGAAAAAGAAACGGACCTTTAATGGATGATCAAGAAAAATAAAATTATAAGAATTGTTAGAAAATTCAGTTGACATTTCGCTGGATTTTTTTTATGATTTATTTAAGGAACACATTGAGAATAATTCCTTAAATAAAAAAGGGGGATGCATTTCATATGAGTAATAACTCTTCTCGGGATAATCAATCGTTACAGTTAGTGAGTCCTGAATCGTTTAGAAATGTAATCAGTCATTTCACCAGCGGAGTATCGATAATTACAGTAAGGGAAAATGAAATAGATTATGGGATTACTGCCAGCGCAGTTAGTTCCGTGTCTCTTGAGCCTCCAATGCTACTTGTATGTGCCAATAAAAATACAGGTACATGCCATGCTATTTCGAAAGCGGGTTCATTTACTGTAAACATTCTTGCTGAAAACCAGGGGGAGCTTGCGATGCAGTTTGCCAGGTCGAACACTGAGAAGTTCAAAGGTGTGGAAATGTCCTATGGCGAACTGGGTAACCCCGTTTTAAATAACACACTTGCCCAGATTGAATGCCGGGTGGTGGAAGAAGTACCAGGAGGTACTCATTCCATCTTTCTGGCGGAGGTTCAAAAAGCCCATGCACTCATAGGGGACCCGCTCGTGTATTTCAAAGGAGAATTTGGTTCGTTCAAGAAAGCTTAAAACCCAAGGGAAACAAGCTGTTTGTCTAAGTCCTTTCCAAATGAAAATTGGATAACAAATCATCTAAAAGGAGGAAATAGTATGGCTTTAATGACTGGTAAGCAATATCGTGAATCATTGAATGACGGCAGGGAAGTATTCATCGATGGGGAAAGGGTCAAAAATGTAGCTGAACACCCATCATTTAAACCGATAGTTGATGTGAAAGCAAGAATGTATGACATGGCCTTTGAACCTGAAAATAAGGAGAAGTTAACAACTAGATTGGAAGATGGCGAAGTCGTTTCACGAGCGTATAAAGCTCCAAAGACTAAAGAGGATTTAACTGGAATCCGTAATCACGTGGAAACCGTGCTTGATGATCTTGGCGGAGTGGTATACCGTGTTGGGGATGAAACGATAGGTGAAATGTGGTCCTTATATGACGCGCAGGATAAATTAAATGAAATTAACCCTACTTATGCGAAAAATATTGCGAATCATATCGATCGAGTGGCAAGAGAAGATTTGTTCCATGTTTCCGCTAATACGGATCCAAAAGGTGACCGAAGCAAACTTTTTAGCGGAAAAGATGGCGGAACCCTGCTGCATGTTGTTGAAGAAAACGATAAAGGAATTGTTGTAAAAGGTGCGAAGTTTGAAACGGCTGCCGCCTATGCTCACCAGGCATTCGTTAAACCGACTATCTTGAATTGGGAAGCCGGAGAAGAAACTATGGCGCCATTCGCATGTGGATTCATCGCTGATATGGGAGCTCCCGGATTAAAGCACATTTGCCGTACGTCCCTCGGGACAGGAAAAAATGATACAGATTATCCGATCTCTACAAAATTTGAAGAAATTGATACATTGCTAATATTCGATAACGTACTAATTCCATGGGAAAATG
Source organism: Peribacillus aracenensis (assembly GCF_025175645.1). Lineage (NCBI taxonomy): Bacteria > Bacillati > Bacillota > Bacilli > Caryophanales > Bacillaceae > Peribacillus > Peribacillus aracenensis. The sequence goes on along the minus strand of NZ_JANZMJ010000020.1, from coordinate 81,582 downwards.
TCTTGTTCCATCGTTCATTAGCCTCTGCTGCGTACATTCGTGCCACACTGCATAGGTATTCTGCCTTTAACTACGTCCTAAGAGTATTGCGCAGAGCAGATTTTTTGCTAGGAACAGCTTTATTGAACGTTGAACAAACAGGTTTGACAAAACTGCAGGCAGTAAGGGAGAAAATATCTCAGCTTATTAATTATCGTGAAGGAATTAATGCTCATTTAACAGCAGCTGTTGCAAATGCGGAAGTCAGCCCCGGCGGATTAATGATGCCAAACCAATCTCTTCTGTACACTGGCCGTGTATTTGCACTATCTAATTTCCCGGCGATGGCGCATTTAACAAGGGAACTCGTAGGAGGGCAACTAGCCGTTACACCAGATTCCGAAACGTTTGCTGATCCAGCGATTCAAGAATATGTTGATAAGTATTATTCCGTTGGTGAGTGGAGTGCGAAAGAAAGAGGAAAATTACTATACTTTGCGAGAGACCTCTTGAATTCCTCTTACGCCGGGCATAGAACTACCTTTGAATTGTTTGCTCAAAGTCCTCCATTTGCTCAACAGATGTCAGTTTTCAATAGCTTCGATATGGAAGCACAGCGCGAAATGGTTCGTAAAGCAGCGGATTTAAAAGCGGCTATTACTGTTACTAATCAGTAATCTTGAATATAGAAAGGGGAAGTTTTCATTGGAAATACATACACAAGGTTCCTTACAGCTTTCTGCATCAGTTCTATCGATTGGTGCACTCGACGGCATCCACAGGGGGCATCAAGCATTGCTATTAAAGGCAAAAGAACGGGCCATGAAGCTTGGAGTTCCTTTTGTTGTATATACTTTTGATCCTCCTCCAAAAGTCTATTTTAAAGGATGCCAACTGTTAATGTCAGTGGAAGAGAAGCTTCAGCGCCTCAAAATGCTAGGAGTTGACCATGTTATAGTCGGTCCATTTGATGAAGCGTTTACTCAAAAGGAAGTTCCGGTATTCATTGAAGAATTAAAAGAAATAAATCCCATTGAAATCTGGGAAGGCCCTAACTTCTTATTCGGGAAAAATAGAAAGGGCACCATCGAAGTATTACGCCGCTATTTTAAAGTAGAAGTGTTACAGCCCCTGACATGTGAACGAGGTGAAATGATCTCTTCTTCACGCATTCGCAAGCTTTTGCAACAAGGAAACTATCCTCAGGCAAAAAAACTGCTAGGGGCCGAGTGTTTTACGATGATTTCAATGTGTGAGAACCTATATGCCAGAAAAAATAGGTTGGAAATTCATTAATAAAATAAGATGCAAGGGAGAATTAAGAAAATGGAAATTAAAAGATACCGTAAATTTGAAACGAATAAATTTTATCCAGCTTATATGGGGGAGGAATCTCATCACGTAGCAAATGAGTTCTCTATGGTTGTTCGTGCTGGAAACCGTATTTTCATGAGAGGGCAAACTGCATTTGATCTGGAAGGTAATTTTCACGGGGAGAATGATGTTACTGAACAGACAGAGAATGCTTGTCGCTGCATCAAGCAGTTGCTTGAAGAAGCAGGGGGGAAAATGGAAGACGTTTGCAAACTCACAACTTATGTCACTGATCGTTCCTATCGAAAAGAAGCCTACGCTGTTATTGCTAAGCATTTTAAAGGCGTATATCCAGTTAGTACAGGACTTGTCGTCAATGGGCTGGCTCTTCCAGAAATGCTGGTGGAAATAGACGTCGAAGCAATTATTAGCGGTAAGGAATAAAGGGATATATCGAATATAAATTAAATGAATGGAGCAGCAACTATTGAAAAGAATCATGCTTGTTGCTCCTTATTTTCTCAAGGGAGGATTAAAAATGAACATAACAAGTACGTTTTCCGTGGCAGGACGTTGCTCTTCAACTGGGGCTTTAGGAGCTATTGTCACTTCCAGCAGCCCCGCTGTTGGGGCAAGATGTCCCTGGGTCAAATCAAATATAGGTGTCATCCTGACGCAAAATGTCACAGATCCCAGACTAGCAGACATAGGACTTTCAGCTTTGGAAAAAGGTTACGGAGCCCAGGCGTCAATACGGACAATGGTGGCTGCTTCGGACTTTCCTGATTTTAGACAGCTGGCTGTTGTCGATGCCAACGGGGAATCAAGCGTGTTTACAGGTGAAAAAGCGCTTGGAGTGCACGGGGACTATTATGCTGATAATGTTGCCAGCATAGGTAACCTGTTAAGCAATCCAGAAATCCCAAAAGCGATGGGCCAACATTTTCTTGAACGGAAGGACCTTTCTTTACCTGAGCGGTTAATTTCAGCTCTTGAACTCGGTTTTAACATGGGAGGGGAGCTTGATCAAGAACATTCTATTGCACTCTTGGTCTATCATCCGGATACTCCGTTTGCTTATGTAGATCTGCGTGTTGATTATAGTGATGATCCACTAAATGATTTGAAAAAACTATGGGAGATTTATAGTCCGCAAGCGGAAAATTATAAATCTAGGGCAATTGAGCCGGATCTCGCACCTTCATATGGGGTAAAAGGTGACGAATAAAAGATAACGTTAACCAGATTGGAGTTCCTAGGAGAAGGGTGGCAGTGAGCAGCTATGAAAATCGATATTGACCGATTATTGTCGGACATCAAGGAGTATGCTGAATACGGAAAAAATGATCAAGGAGGGGTGACAAGGCCCAGTTTTTCACAAGCCGATCATGAAGTGCGTGCACGGTTTATTAAGGAATTAGAGGATATGGATTTAAAGGTCACTATTGACGGGGCCGCCAATATTTGGGGAAGGCACAAGGGGAATGGAAAAAAACAAGGCAGTATTGTCATTGGATCACACCTTGATTCCGTTCCGAATGGAGGTAAGTATGATGGCCCGTTAGGTGTTCTTATGGCGAAAGAAATTATTAAAACATTAATTGAAAATAACGTGATTCTTGACCATGACTTGGAAATCGTTTCATTTACGGCAGAAGAATCGAATGATTTTAACTTATCAACGTTCGGAAGCCGTTCTTTCGTCGGCCGATTGAAAATCGAGATGCTGAAAGATGTCTTTGATTCAACAGGTGCCCGGCTTAGTGATGAACTGATTAAAGCTGGGGGAGGCCTTGATAAATTCCCAATGATGAAGGAAATGGGAAAGAACAAAAAGGGTTTTATTGAACTGCACATTGAGCAGGGACAGCGGTTGGAAAGTGAAAATATATCCATGGCGGTCATCAACAGGGTTGTCGGAACTTATCGAAGTAAAGTAAGGGTTATCGGGCAGTCTAACCACTCCGGTACGACAATGATGGAACATCGGAAGGATGCATTGACTGCTGTAGCTGAAATGATACTTGAAGTGGAACGTCATTGCCAAGAAAGCGGCAGCAGTATAGTTGGAACAGTCGGCAAATTGACTGTTTTTCCGAATGCGGCAAATATTATTCCAGGACAAGTTGATTTTATCTACGAAGTCAGAGGAGAAACAGAAGAGGGAATTCAACATAAAGTTAACGTAATACAGAGCGCTTGGGAAGAAATCGCCAGGAAAAGAAAGGTGGACATTCAGCACAGAGTTTTTCTTGATCAAAAACCAGTTGTTTTGGATGAGGACATTGTTCATATATTACAAAGCACAGCTCAGGAGATGGAAGAACCTTTTATGACGTTCTCCAGTATGGCGATACATGATGCAGCTCATATGGCAATGATTACAAAATCAGCCATGGTCTTCGTGAAAAGCATTGATGGGAAGAGTCATTGTCCAGAAGAATACAGTCTGCCTAAGGATATTGAAAAAGCCGGTAACTTAATTTTGCAGGGAATTATGAACATTGATCGGGAATTGACGTAAAATTCCTCAGTTTATGAGTTCAAGTTTTTAAATAATATAGTCAGCTTTACACGATGGCTCCGATTTTTCATGAAGGATATTTGCATTTTCAAACAAATAAGCTTCTTGCTGTTTTTTTCTATTAGAAATATTGCCCCGTTCGTTACTTTTTACAAAAAATGATAGAGTAATGCCCTCTATTATTAAATAAGTATGGCTTTAGAGATTAAATAGAGTTAAATTCTATTATGGTGGCTTTTTAACTACATGATGCCAATTTAAAAAAGTCAGGGGGATTGATTAATGGCATTTTTAACTGACAAACGCTCATTTTAACCGTTTAAGATTGTAAGCGCTATCAAATTTTTAAAAAAATATTAGATAGTAATCGAGACTTGGAGTTAAAAAGTAAACGGGGAGTGAAAATGAGTGAAACAGGAAAACAATGTGAATGTGGTGAAAACCCCTTCTAAATGGCTTGCTTTATTACCAATCGTGTTTATGGCATGTGCACTGGCAATTGGAATTGGTGTTTATGGTGCTGATCCACATGTACCCCTTTTAATAAGTACGGTAGTTGCCGTGATCGTCGCTTTAAAGCTCGGTCATAATTGGCATTCCATTGAAGAACACTTAGTAAAAACAATTAGTGTATCAATTAAAGCCTTACTGATACTAGTGATAATCGGAGCCTTCATTGGAGCTTGGATGGCATCTGGAATTGTGCCATCGATGGTTTATTATGGATTAGGGGTCGTATCTCCAACGTATTTTCTTGTTACAGCCTGCATCATTTCTGTTCTTGTCAGCATCGCTGGAAATGCCTGGTTTGCTGCTGGTACGATCGGGGTAGCGTTAATGGGAATTGGGCATGGCTTGGGTGTTCCATTACCGATGGTTGCTGGTGCAGTCGTATCGGGTGTTTATTTCGGTGATAAGATGAGCCCTTTATCGGATGTGACGAACTTCACCTCGGCGGTTGTGGGTGTAGACCTATTTGAACACATTAGGAACCTAATGAACACTACATTCCCAACACTCATTATTTCGCTAATGTTGTATGCATTTCTCGGATTTAAATTTCGTGGAGAAGGTGCAGATTTGTCACAGGCTGAAAAGATTCAAGGAATTCTTTCAGATCAATTCGTTATCTCACCGTTTTTATTAATTCCGTTACTCTTTATTGCGCTAATTTTCATTTTGAAGATACCGGCCATTCCTGGCTTGACTGTCGGGGTCCTTATTGGTGGGGCTTGTTCCCTATTTGTCCAAAAAACTTCGTTAGGTAATATGATTAACATCATGAATAATGGTTATACTGCCGAAACTGGTTACAAAGTTACGGATGAATTGTTAAACCAAGGTGGGATTCAAGATATGATGTATACGGTTTCTTTAATCCTTATCGCTCTATCATTTGGCGCTATTCTCGAAAAAGCGAAAATATTGGAAACTCTTCTTGGGTCGCTGCTTCGGAAAGTAAAACGGACAGGTAGCTTAATAACAGCGACTGCTGGTACGTGTATCGCTTCAAACATTGTAGGGTGTGACCAATTCATGTCCGTTATTATCCCTGGCCGCATGTATTTGAATGAATATAAAAAACGGGGACTGCATCCGAAATTGCTCGGACGTACATTGGAAGATTGCGGGACAGTGACCGCAAGTCTTATTCCATGGACCACCTGTGGTATTTTTATGTTTTCTGTTCTAGGTGTTTCTCCGATTGAATATGCGCCGTATGCATTCTTTTGCTATATCAGTACTTTTGTAGCTATCGCTTTTGGATATTTAAATATAAAAATCAACCGTTTAGAAGTAGAAGAACTAGCTGGAAAAAGAAGTGAGAATAAAGGTAAAGATCTAGAATCTTCTTTTCCAATGGAATAAAAATCATAAAAAAAACAACTGGATTGATTATTCAGATTATTGACAATAGTCTAATTATAATATATATTTTTATTTAAGGAAAAATTCCTTATTTGTTCTCAATATAAAGTTATAGCAAAAGTGTTTCATTTTAGGGATATTAAATAGTTATTACATTGGGAGGTATGGAACATGGTTGTTTCTAAAACCGAGTCGAAAATCGAAAAATTAATTGAATCAGACAAAAAACATTATCTTCATCCAACGACTGTACCTAAATTGTTTATTGAAAATGGCCCGAAAATAATTTTTCATGAAGGAAATGGGATCCGTGTAACAGACATTAAAGGTGATACATATATTGATGGCGCTTCCATGCTTTGGAATGTAAATTTAGGACATGGAAACAAGGAACTTGCGCAGGCTTCATATGATCAGATGTCTACTCTTGCTTACAGTTCTTCATTCTATGGCTACTCAAATGAAAAAGCTGTTCGCTTGGCCGAAAAAGTAGTTTCCGTTGCACCTGGTGATTTAAGTGCTATCTTTTTCACATCCGGTGGGTCGGAATCAAACGATACGGCTTTTAAACTAGCGCGTTTTTATTGGAATTTAAAAGGTCGTCCAACAAAGAAAAAAATCTTATCGATAAGCCGTAGCTACCATGGTGCAACGGTTTCTGCTGGAACAGCAACTGGCATAGATGCTTTCCATAGTTTTGCAGGTTCAAGAGATGCCGATATGGTGAGGGCAAAATCACATTTGACTAATTGTGAGCTTGGCGATAAAAATGATCCGAACTATGAAGGATGCATTCGTGATGTCATCGAAAAAGAAGGAGCGGAAACCATCGCTGCCCTAATCCTTGAACCAATTCAGGGTGCAGGAGGAGTTCACGTTTCTCCTGATGGTTATTTAAAAGCAGTTAAAGCCCTGTGTGAAGAAAATGATATTCTGATGATTTCTGACGAAGTCATTTGTGGATTTGGCCGTACCGGAAAAATGTTCGGTGTCGATAACTGGGACGTTGTGCCTGATATCATGAGTGTAGCAAAAGGGATTACGAGCGGTTATGCCCAGCTTGGCGGCGTTTTGGTTAATAAAGAAATCAGAGATACTATCGTTCAATATGATCAAATTTTAGGTCATGGATTTACTTATAGCGGACATCCAACAGCATGTGCCGTTGGATTGAAAACGATTGAAATTCTCGAACGCGACAACATTCTTGATAACGTTAACAAAATGGAGAAAGAGCTGAAGAAAGGGTTTGACTACTTAACGGATAAACACCGGTATTTCACGAAATCAAGAGCGGTCGGCTTGCTTGCCGGATTTGAGCTTCAGCAGGACCGTGACTTGGATGTACCATTTGCAGAATCAGTCAAACCAGCTTCGTTTGTCGTTGATCAGTGCTTCAAACGCAAATTGATTTTAAGAGCTGCAGACTTTGAAAAGGGCAAGGATATTGTTGCCATTGCTCCGCCGCTTATCATTAATAGACAAGAAATTTCGGAAATGATCAATATCATCGATACAGCAGTGACTGAATTTAATAAAACCATTAAATAAATGATTGGATTTATACAACATGCTAGAGAGCTAGTAGTCTTAGCGGCTCGATCTCTGGCATGTTTATTTTTAGACTGGAGGAACAAGAATGGCGAACCAAACACTTGAAATAAGCAATAAGGTGAGGGAGTTTTTAAAAGGTACGAAAAAGTTGTACATCGATGGAAAATTTGTGGAATCATGTTCTTCAAAAACATTTGAAACAATTAATCCAGTTACTGAAGAAATATTGGCAACAGTCTATGAGGCGGAAGAAAAAGATATAGATTTGGCAGTTAAGGCAGCAAGGAAAGCATTTGATGAGGGGCCATGGTCAAAGTTGAGTGCCGCTGAAAGAGCAAAGTTCATCTTGAAATTAGCTGACCTTATTGAAAAACATCAAGAAGAGCTGGCACAATTAGATACTTTGGACAATGGAAAGCCAATAAATGAAACACGGTCCGTCGATGTACCAGGTACGATTGAAACGTTCCGGTATTTTGCTGGTTGGGCGACAAAGAATATGGGGCAAACAATTCCTGTTTCCGGTCCATTCTTAAACTATACTCGTCACGAACCAGTCGGAGTAGTTGGACAAATTATCCCTTGGAACTACCCTATTAATATGGTTTCATGGAAAGTGGCCCCGGCTTTAGCTGCAGGCTGTACGGTTGTTTTGAAGCCCGCTGAACAGACTCCGTTATCGGCACTTTATTTTGCTGAACTTGTTGAAAAAGCAGGATTTCCTGCAGGCGTTGTTAACATTGTTCCTGGATTCGGTGCGAAAGCCGGTCATGCAATAGTGAATCACCCAGATGTAAATAAAGTTTCGTTTACCGGCTCGACGCCTATCGGGAAGCAAATAATGAAACAAGCCGCAGATTCAATGAAAAGGTTGACGCTGGAGCTTGGGGGAAAGTCGCCAAATATCATACTCCCTGATGCGGATCTTTCAAAAGCGATTCCCGGAGTGTTCAACGGCATTATGTTCAACCAGGGGGAAGTTTGCAGTGCGGGGTCGAGAGTATACGTTCATAAGGATCAATTCGATGAAGTCGTTTCCGGTATGGTTTCCCTAGCTGAAAACGTTACCCCTGGAAATGGATTGGATACAAATACGACGATGGGGCCTCTTGTTTCTAAAAAACAGCAAGACCGCGTGTTTGAATTTATTAACACTGGTAAAGAAGAAGGAGCAAAGGCAGTAACAGGCGGAAGAAAATCGGATAAAGGTTTCTTTGTCGAGCCGACTATTTTTATTGATGTAGAAGAATATATGACGATTGCAAAAGAGGAAATATTCGGACCAGTCGTCGTTGTCATGCCTTACAATACGGTGGAAGAAGTCATTGAACGCGCAAACAACTCTCCTTACGGTTTAGGTGCGGGTATCTGGACAGAGAACGTGAAAATGGCACATAAAGTTGCTAATCAATTAAAATCAGGAAATATATGGATTAATTGTTATGATGTAATAGACCCAGCCTCTCCTTTCGGGGGATATAAACAGTCGGGATTTGGTAGAGATTTAAGTGCCTATGCTTTAGAAAGTTATACCGAGGTGAAAAGTGTTTGGGTAAATTTGGAGTGAATATAGTTAGTGGTGAAATCACTATCAAGCCGTTGCAACTCTTGTAACTGTAGTGGCTAAATTTCTATATAGGACTGAAACGCTCTCCATTAAAATGGGGAGCGTTCAACCATCCATAAAAACAGAAATTGAAAGGAAGATTAAAATGAATAGTCAAATGAACCCCGCTCAACCAGCTGATATTGTTCTTTCAGGTAATTTTGTTTTCTCTGGATTAGGGGAGAAGCCGAAGAAAGCTTCAGTTGCTATTAAAGGAAATAAAATATTTGCTGTTGGCAGTGAAAAAGAAATGGTACCGCTTATCGGAAAAAAAACAAAAACTTATAAATTTGACAATGAGTTAATAATGGCGGGCTTTAATGATTTCCATATTCATTTAACACTAGGTAGTTTATATGAGCATTATCCTGATCTAAGCAGCGCAACCTCAGAGGAAGAAGCAGTCGATTTATTAAAACAACACTATGAAAAAAGCGATAATAAGAAGAATCAATGGATATTAGGCTTCAGATGGTACCACTTATTTTGGGAAAAAACAGAATTGCCCCACAGATTATCCCTGGATAAAGTATTCCCCAATCAACCCGTTTGTCTGCTGAATGCAGATGCCCATGGAGCTTGGCTGAACAGCAAAGGACTAGAAGTACTTGGAATAAATCGTGAAACCCCAGATCCACCTTTTGGAAAAATCATAAGAGATGAAAACGGGGAGCCAACAGGAGTACTGGATGAAACCGCTCTTGGGCTGGCTAAAAGAGCATTTGAAATTCCATATGAGCAACGTGTCCGTGTTTTTCAAAGTTTTTTAAAGATGGCCGCTAAATATGGAGTGACTTCTGTGGGCGATATGTTTCCTGTGCCTGGATTTGACATGGGGGATTTGGAAATTTATGAGTTATTCGAAAAAAAAGGAGAACTTTCAGTCCGAATCGACTTTTTATCCACTTTAACCGGAGAGTTTGATTATGTAAAGAAACTTAGAGATAAATATTGTTCAGAAAAATTAAATTTTTCTGGGCTGAAACAATTTTTGGATGGCGTTCCTGCTACCTACACGGCTTATTTACTCGGACCATATAACGATAACCCAAATACAATCGGTGAAACCTTAATGCCGCCTGAAATAGTTAAAGAGTGGATAACTAATGCTGATAAAGAAGGATTTAGAATAAGGTTGCATGCTTGTGGAGATGGAGCTATCAGACTAGCTTTGGACAGCTATGAAGCTGCTCGAAAAAATAATGGGATAAGAGACTCCCGCCATACAATTGAGCATGTTGAAACAGTCTCTGCCAATGACTTAGATCGTTTTGCTGAACTGGGGGTAATTGCTTCAATGCAGCCTGAACATATTGCACTGTTTGAAACGTTTGAAGAAAACACCTACCCTTCCCGCCTGGGGCCTCTTCGTGAACCGTATTGGCCGATTAAAACATTAATGTCCCGTAAAGCAAATCTGGCTTTTGGAAGTGACTTTCCCATTGTTAACTTAAATCCTATGTACGGAATATACAGAGCCGTTACTCGAGTGCACAATGATGGAGAGCCAAACGGAGGCTGGCATTCAGCTGAAATAATTAGCATGGCTGAAGCACTGCGTTTCTATACTTTAGGCGGCGCCTATGGAAACTTTAAGGAAAGTAAACTAGGAACGATAGAGGTAGGTAAATTAGCGGATATTGTGGTCCTCGACAAAAACCTGTTTGAAGTGGATTCTTCTGAAATAATATCAACAAAAGTTAATCTTACCATAATGGATGGTAAAGTTGTTTATGAAAAAGCACCCAATAGCCAAAGTGCAATGGAGGTGTGTATTTTTGAATGAAAAAAATAATAGGAGTGTAATAGAACAAAAAAGCTTTGAATTTATATCAATAGAGGAAAGGCAGGGTGATCCTAAACAACTTTTTTTTACCTGGTTTGGTGCAAATACTCATGCATTACCTATAGTTACTGGCGCCTTAGCCATAACAATTGGGTTGGATTTTTGGTGGGCGAGCTTGGCGATTCTTCTTGGTCATGGAATTGGAGCGGTGGTAATGGCTCTCCATTCCGCACAGGGACCGAGGCTGGGCATCCCACAAGTTATTCAAAGCAGAGCACAGTTTGGTTACTTTGGGGTTATATTGCCCTTACTGATAGTCTTCACGATGTATATAGGTTATGGAGCAAGTAACACGATCATAACGGGACAGGGAATTCATGAATCATTGGGCATTAACCTTAATTTGTCAATCACATTAAGTTTACTGCCAATGGTATTGTTCGCAATTTATGGTCAAAAATTAATTCAATATGCAATGAAGTATTACACGATGATTTATATTGTTATTTTTATTATCATAAGCCTGCTTGTTATAAAAAATGTCTCATTAGAGATGCTCAATCATGGAAGTTTTTCTTTCAATCAATTTTTTTTAGTATTGTCTATTTCAGTCACTTGGCAAATTACCTATGGTCCTTATGTTTCTGACTACTCAAGATATTTCCATCCGGTACATGCAAAGAAGACATTTGTTAATACGTATACTGGCAGCTTTATTAGCTCCGCATGGTTAATGATATTAGGAGCTGCTATAGGGTGCATGGCAGTTAATGGGACTGTCATGTCTCAAATAAAGGATTTAGGCGGAAACTTAGGTTTTGTTTTAGCATTTTTGATAGCTATTGGTTTAATGCTGGTTAATTCGTTAAATATTTATGGAGCTTGTATTGTTGCCTTATCAATCGCAAGTAATTTCATTAAATTTAGGACGACGATAAAATTACGGATCTTTACCACAATTTTAGTAGGAGTCATTCTAGCAGTAGCAGCAACCATCGGAGCGGGAAATTTTATGGTGAATATTCAAAACTATTTAAGTTTTGTCCTTTTCTTTATTGTACCTTGGAGTGTAATCAATTTAACAGATTTCTATTTACTTCGTCGAAATTCGTATGATCCGGAATCATTTATGAGGAAAAATGATTCTTTCGGAAGGTTGCGTATTAGTTCCCTTGCCATTTATCTTCTCTCGGTAATTTCTCAAGTGCCATTTGTAAATAATGGTGTTTATCAGGGGACAATCTCTAAATATTTAGGTGGTCTTGATGTTGCCTGGGTAATCGGTGTTTTCATTTCATTTAGTCTTTACTATTGTTTCGAGAAATTCAAAAAAGAATCAAATATTGAATTAATAAATGATATTTAATAAGAAAAACCCCAGATGTTCTAATGGAAATGGATAGGTAAAGGTGAACGGATTATTAATATGAGAAAAAAGGGCTAACGCACGGAATAATTCGGCTTGTTTAAAAACCGAAAGAGTATGCGGATATAAAGAATAGCTGGATTATTAGATGTTTAGTAAAGTTCAATGTTCTTAAAATATAGTAGATTGAAAATTCCGAATATTCAAAATAAAATATTGAAATTCTTAGTGGTAGCTTGTAATATTTTATTAAAGGAATATATAAAGATATATTCCGAATGTTGCCAACTTCATTATGTAAGAATATAAGAGGAGGAACAGAAAAATGACCTAAAGAGAGCGTTGAAATGAAGAGAATTTGTAGATTTGTCACCGAAAACTTTCCGGATGCATTCCCCATTGTGTATAGTCCTAAGTGCTCGTAATCGAAGATAACCCTAATAATTCGGAAAGGCACACTTACAGAATATAAGTAGTTAAGCAGAGCTGAGATTGCTAGTACCGTGAAATGAAAATCGGCTTAAATCTAACCAATGTAAAAGGAAGGTGAAACTATGGCGGATAATTACACCAAACAGGATCCATCTACACAGGACAAGCTCCAAAACACGTTAAAGAACCGGCACGTAACAATGATAGCACTCGGAGGCATCATCGGAGCCGGGCTCTTCGTTGGAAGCGGTGCGGTCATCAATTCAACAGGGCCGGCGGCTGTTATCAGTTATACTTTGTCAGGAATTCTCATGCTTTTAATCATGCGCATGATAGGTGAAATGGCAGTGGCACAACCATCTGCCGGTTCAATTTCCGAATATGCACGGTCGGGATTAGGGAATTGGGCTGGATTTAGTGTTGGCTGGCTCTATTGGTATATGTGGGTGATCGTGGCTGCAATTGAGGCTGTAGCTGGTGCTGGAATACTTGTGAACTATTTTCCGGATATTCCACCTTGGATATTGTGCTTGGTATTATTAGTGGTGCTTACTTTGACCAACCTTTACTCGGTACGTTCATTCGCTGAAACGGAGTTTTGGTTCGCATCTATTAAGATATTCGCGATAACCTTCTTCATTGTCTTTGGAGCTATATATACTCTTGGACTATGGCCTGGTGAATCACCCGGTCTCTCGAACCTGTATACAGCAGGCGGATTCTTTCCAAATGGGATCGTTGCAGCTCTAGTGGGAAGCGTTACTGTACTTTTCTCGATGGGAGGGGCAGAAATTGCCACCATTGCAGCTGCAGAGTCCGATCAGCCTGCAAAATATGCGGCTAAAGCTACCAATCAAGTCATGTATCGAATCTTATTCTTTTATATCCTCTCTGTCTTCTTCATCGTTGCAATCGTGCCATGGAATTTCGAGTTTGCTGGCATTGCTATTCAAAGCCCGTTTGCGATTGCACTAGATCGATTAGGTATTCCATTCGCTTCTTCGCTAATGCAAATAGTAGTCCTTACCGCAGTACTCAGTTCGCTTAATTCTTGTCTCTACATTACCTCTAGAAGTTTGTTTACCTTAACTAGACAGGGAGACGCACCAAAATTTCTTATCAAACTTAATAAAAGGGGCGTTCCGGTTAGGGCAATACTGGCAGGGACGATTTTCGGATATGTAGGCGTTGTTTTAAACTACTTTTTTCCACAGACAGTTTTTTTATTTTTAATCAATTCCGCAGGAGCAATTAGCCTTTTCTACTATTTGGTGCTCGCCTTCGCTCAAATCCGCCTGCGACGAAGGTTAGAACAGGAAGCACCCGAGAAATTAAAGTTGAAAATGTGGTTATTTCCCTATCTGTCTTATGTAGCCATTATCTGGATGTTCGTAGTGCTTATAGCAATGGCATGGATTCCTGGCACACGTTCACAACTTCTTCTCAGTTTAGCGAGTTTCGGTGTGATTCTTGTAGCCTATTTAGTACGGTCTTGGTACAGTAAACGTAAAAATGGGCAGGTCACTGAAGAGAGTGAGGACTATGTCGATGCTACGGTAGGTGAGTGGAAAAATTAACTTCCATCATATAAGAATTAGTAGCATGAATGAATTAAAGATTAGAAAAGCGAAATGTGGTTTCGGAAATATTACCTCTAAGAATAATAAATCTTGGGAAGACATTATTTAATTAGGTAATAAAATAAATGAACTGGAGGTATTGGATGTTATGACAGGACTGGGAGAAGTTAAAAATTCAGGGATTAAGAGATTTAGAAAATTCAAAACAGATCAGTATTATCCTTCAACGTTGGGAAAGCCGGAGCATCATATTGTAAACGAGTTTAGCATGGCCGTAAGAGCAGGAAATAGAATCTTTTTAAGAGGGCAAACTGGTTTTGATTTAGACGGTAATTTTCATGGGATTGGAGATGTCGTGAAACAAGCGGATCAGGCATGCAAATGCGTTAGGCAGCTTATTGAAGAAGCGGGCGGTTCAGTCAATGATATTTGTAAGATTACCGTGTACTTGCTTAATCGGGAAGATAGAAGTAAGGTCTATCCCGTAATAGCCGAACATTTTAAAGATGTTTATCCTTGCAGTACTGGCTTAATCGTAAGTGGTTTTGCCATGCCGGAAATGCTGATGGAGATAGATGTAGAAGTTATGATTAGTGAAGGAAGCAATGAAATTTAATAAGTTAACGCTATAAATCAATAAAAACGCAAATCCTTGAAACGTAAGGATTTGCGTTTTTATTTTTCGTAATGGATGTAACCTTAAGGGGGAGTGGGATTTACTAGAGAGAAATAATATAAAAGTGTGTAAATTTCTTGTTATGAATAAGCAGGAGAACAAGAAAGAGAAAATATTTAGAATCCGCAGAAGAACTTGAGTAAGCCCTACAAAAAGCAACTCCCCTCTCAAACATTATTTTTCGGATTATTTCACTTTAGTTATGTTTAGTAGGCATACGATATTAATAATTCTATTATCTGGAGGTACAGAAGAGGGGTGATTTAATCCCCCTCTTTTTGTAATCGGTATATAAATAGGAAGAAATACGTCATTATTAGCAGAAACAGATGTATATGCGGTTAAAAAGCTTGTTACAAAGTAATTAAGGTATAAATTTTCCTATACTGGAAAAAATAACTTCATTGTTAAATTATTGTTATTGAATTATAATTTTCTAGAAACATATGAAATGTTATGAATAGGAGAAAAGTATGAAAAAACTGTGGACCATTTTAGTTTCATTTACGTTGTTAATTAGCTTATTTCCGCAATTAGCATCGGCAGCACCAAAGAAAAATTTTGAGCAAGAACTCACAAAGTATTTAAAAGAGGTAAGCCTTGTCAGGGGGTTTGAAGTGACGAAGGATGATATTGAAACGTCTCTTTCTTTTTACGATGAGAGTATTAAAAACTTTGAATCCATTGATGATCTTAAAGATGCCTTGGGCGAAGTTATTAAGGCAGATTTAAGTAATTTAGATGCCATTTATGAAGATTATAATCTAACTAATGAGAGCCTAATTAAACTGTTGCATGAAAATGGCGAAGAACTTGACGATTATATCTTTATCTGGGACCTCGATGAAGCTGTTTATTTCTATGCGGAAGAGGGCGATTTTGAACGTGATCCAAACTTTGACAAAGAATTTGTCAATTATTTAGCCAAGGTTAGCAAAGTAAGAGGCTTCGAAGTAACAAAAGAAGATATCGAAGCGACATTGGAACTCTATGATTTTAGCACGGAAGAATTCGAATCTGTTGATGAGCTTAGCGAATTCTTAGGTGACGTCATAAAGGCAGACCTAAGCAACTTAGATTATTTTAATGAGAACTATGGATTGGATAAACAAGCGTTGCTTCAATTGTTGAAAGAAAATGGTGAAGATATTAACGATTATATATACATAGATAATCTTGAAGAAACTGTTTGGAACCTTACTGGTGGGGGGATGGATGGTGAAGTTGCCGAAGGTCTCCTTCCTATTTTCGAAGAACTCGGACTAACGGAAGAAGAATTACAGAGGCTTGAAGACCACTTAATGTCTTTGGAAGAGCATCTTTCCAATCCGGAAACAATCAAGCGACTTGAAGAATTGGGCAACCGCATGATGGCTTTCGAGGAATTTGATGTAGCAACCGAGCTTACAGCTGAACAGATAGCTGAAATGGCATCAATCTATGAAGAATTACTTTCCATCTTTAAGCTTAAGGTCTCCTATTCCCTTGTGAAAAGCGGAACGGAATCACCTGTATCCCTTTTGGATTTAATGAAATTGGAAGAGCTAAAAGGTGCTAACCTGAAAATATCAATTTACTCTATTGATGGGAAGTTCTTGGCTGATCTTTTAATAACGGGTGAAATGGTCGATTCTGATACTCTTACCAATGCAGGCGGGCAAATAAAGGAATCTGCTAAAGAGGTGCAAAAGACTATTGAAAAGGCACCGGTTGCTAAACCAGTAAAACAAAAGATCAGCACTCATACTAATTCGGAACATCAAACTGTAAAAGGGGCTAAACTGCCAAATACCGCTTCCGATTATATCCCTAATGCTCTTTTAGGGCTTTGCATTGTCTTGTTCGGAAGCTTGATGTATCGAAGAATTAGGAAAGCTTAATATGAAACAATTAAAGAAAAGGCGGTTGCTTCTGCTTTCTTGTGCAATTGCCATCATTTTATTTGGGGTTTGGTTTTCCACATCCAATATGTATAAGTTTGCAAAAGGCTACTTTCTTTATAAGACTCATACTCCAACTAGCCAAGTGAATGAACCTGTACAGAAACCACCCAGTAGTGAGCCAATAAGTAAAAAAACAACAAAGAAAGAGCTATATCCTGTCCGCCCTGAAACGGGTGAAGAAATCGGGGAACTGTATATACCCAAACTAAAAGCAAAACTCCCTATTTTCCATGGCACAAACGAGGACGAATTGGAAAAAGGCGTTGGTCACTTTGCAGGAAGTGTACTACCAGGTGAAAATGATAATTCCGTTCTTTCCGGTCATAGAGATACGGTATTCCGTAAACTCGGGCAAGTTGGCGAAGGGGATTTGTTGATTGTAAGAACATCGGCAGGCGAGTTCACATACAAAGTCAACAAAGTTCGAATTGTGGATGAGGATGATCGAACCGTAATCGTACCAAAGCCACGGGCAACGCTAACCGTCAGTACCTGTTATCCCTTTGATTATATCGGGGCGGCACCTGAACGCTATATACTTGTCGCTTATTTGTCTTCAAAAAAAGTAAGTTAATAATATGCAGCTTTTATTACATGTTTTAAAAAAAAGAGTCCCGATAAGGTAAAACTTATAGGGGCTCTTTCCAATTTTTCTTATATGTGACGAGTTTGTTGCCAATTTATTATATTGTTAAGCTATCCTTATTGCTCAAAGTGCTCGATGTAGCGGAATTTAATATTTTATGGTGGTAAATATAAGAGCCGGCTATCAATATATATCCGATAATGAAAAGCAGCCATCCACTGGCAGGATCGCCCACTGATATGCTTGAATACATAGCACCCGTCAAATCAAATACAAAACCGGCATAAGCCCATTCCTTAATTCTCGGAAAACCTGGAATGAGTATTGCCACGACACCTAATAATTTGGCTATACCAATAAAGGGCAGGAGGTAGGTAGGATAACCTAAATGATTAAATAAAGCGACTGCATCGGGAACAGACATTATATCCGGAATAGAACCCAAAACCATTAGTGCCACTAAAAGTCCTGTGAAAATCCAATATATAATTTTTACTTTTTTCATTTATACTCATTCCCTCCCTTAAGTTGACAGTTAAATCATATTCCACTTTCCTTTTTTTAATGCATTCTATAAAAATTATTGAACATCAACAGTCGCAGCGCGATTCTTTAATAAGCATCGCGCCACGACTGTAGGCAAAGTCGAAGAAAAGCGAGTTTGCCTGCGTTTTTTTCTTTATAAATATTCAGATGATTTCAGAAATCGCACCGACGATTATACAGCTGAAATCATGGGTGTAACACGAATTCACGAGTAAACATGCTAAATTCACGAGTAAATGGCCCAAACTCACGAGTAAATGGGCCAAACTCACGAGTAAATGGCCAAAACTCACGAGTAAACAGCGCGAAATCATGGGTGCAACACGAATTCACGAGTAAACATGCTAAATTCACGAGTAAATGATGCGAAATCACGAGTAAACGGAGCGAAATCATAGGTGCAACACGAATTCAAGAGTAGATAGTCAAAACTCACGAGTAAACATGCTGAATTCACGAGTAAATGGCCAAAACTTACGAGTAAATGGACCAAACTCACGAGTAAATGGTACGAATTCACGAGTAAACAGCGCGAAATCATGGGTGCAGCACGAATTCACGAGTAAACATGCTAAATTCACAGGTAAATGGCCAAAACTCATTAGTAAATGATGCGAAATCACGAGTAAACGACGCGAAATCATGGGTACAGCACGAATTCACGAGTAAATGGCCAAAACTCATTAGTAAATGGTACGAAATCACGAATAAACAGCGCGAAATCATAGGTGCAACACGAATTCACGAGTAAATGATGCGAAATCACGAGTAAATGGCTAAAACTCACGAGTAAACGACGCGAAATCATGGGTGCAGCACGAGCAAAATATCGAAAGGGGGATATACTTGATCAATCTTTCCTGTTGCAGCACTTGTAGGTATGGTTTTATCTTATAAAAATGTTTATTGTCTTAAAAGAATTGATAAAGAAGACGCATATGCCGACACAGGAAATCGTGAGGAGTGAATACATTAGCTTTAAGTCATTCAATATAATAATTCCCGCAATTACAATGAGTGAATCAATAATAAAAATAATGATTCCAGGATTTGTCGCTGTGGTTTTAGAGATTAATAGTGCTAGTAAGTCCACTCCACCGGGGCTAATATGCTGTCTCAGCATAAAACCAACTCCAATCCCGATCGTCATTCCACCTATAATGGCACTCGTTATGATCGGTAGATGAACCAAACCGTTTAGTGGTGTTAGCCAATCAATAATGGTTGAAGTAAAAGCTAACCCAAGGATGGCATTGAAGAAATAAGACTTATCGTATAGAAGAGATAGAAGGTATATGGGAATGTTGATCATGATCATGGTATGTCCAACTTGGATTCCCCAAACATATTTGATTAACAGACTTATTCCGAATATTCCGCCATTTATTAGATGAATGGGGACAATGAACAGGTTAAGACCTACTCCAATGCAAAAACTTGAAAAAAGCAGAGTAACAAACTTTTTCATAAAAAACATTCCCCTTGTCCAAATCATTATCTTAAAATATATGAGAGCAATGTAAATATATACTTAGCTGTTTTTGGAATTACGATTGCTATTTGTGTATTGTTGGCTTTCCTCCCCAAATGAAATTTTAGGCAGCAGCATCAAAAGGAATGCCGTTACCTTGAGCATATGAAGCAATTTGGCCAAAAAAAGAGACACTCATAATAAGTGTCTCTTTTTTTGGCTTTGATGGGGCAAGTAAGTTTTATAGAATTTTTATTGTTTGGAAAAAAGCCTTGTTTATTCAAGCTCTTTTTTTCGATAGGCGATTTGTAATGGTATCTTCTTGCGGTGAAGTTTGCCGTATATAAAAGGCCAGTATGAATGCAATTATGGTCAAACCTGTTGCAATCATGAATGCATCATCCACTCCCATTACGCTACCTTGTTTAATGGCCATGGCCATTTGTGATGTATTATCTGGTGATATGTTCCTATGAGATAAGATTTCCTGAACATGCTTCGTTCCCTGGTTTGTCATGATGGAAACAAAGAATGCCATGCCAACAGCACCTGCTACCATTCTCAATGTATTGACCATTGCTGTTCCATATTTATTTAGGCTAAGTGCCAATTCATTTAATCCAGCTGTGAAGATAGGCATCATCAGTATCGACATTCCGAACATTCTGATAGTATATACCCATACCACATAAGAATAGGATGTATCTGTTTCTAGCCGCGTTAAAAGATAGGTTGTAATGATAGTGATGGCAAGTCCGCTCACCGCAAGCCATCTCGCACCAAATCGATCAAACAGCTTACCTGTGATAGGAGACATGATCCCCATTAAAATCCCGCCAGGCAATAGCATGAGACCGGATTCCATCGGGGTAAACCCACGGATATTCTGCATATAGATTGGCATGATGATCATTCCAGAGAACATACCCATAGTTGCGATGATGTTGATAATTGTCGTTAAAGTGAACATCCGATACCGAAAAATTCTAAATTCCAAAATAGGATGAGATACAGTAAATTGCCTCCAGACAAATAAAACTAAACTGATTCCTCCAACAAGGAACATCGTCAGTACTTCGGGATTGCCCCAGCCCTTGGTACCGCCTGTAGCAAATCCATATAGAACTCCGCCGAATCCGATAGTGGATAGAATTACACCCATTTTATCGAGTTTAGGCCGACTCGTTTTCCCTACTTTCTTGATGATGAAAATGGCAAAGATGAAGTCAAGCAGTGCAAATGGGAAAATGACAAAAAACAGAACCCGCCAAGAGTAGTTTTGTATAATCCATCCTGATAACGTCGGTCCTACAGCAGGGGCAAAATTCATCGCAATACCAAATATACCCATTGCGAAACCGCGTCTATTAGGTGGAAATAAAGTGAAAATCACATTTGTAATCAAAGGGAATAAAATCCCTGCACCAGCAGCTTGAACCACACGTCCGATCAATAAGACGGAGAAACTGGGGGAATACCACACAGGAAAGTTCCTAAAGCGAAGAGTCCCATCGAAGCAAGATAGAGTTGCCTTGTATTGAAACGTTCCATTAAGAAAGCGGTGATAGGGATGACAATCCCATTGACCAATAAGAAGATTGTAGTAAGCCAGTTAGCTGTTGCAGCTGATATTTCAAAATGATTCATTAATTGAGGCAATGCGATATTAATTAATGTCTGATTTAAGAAGGCGACTAGAGCACCAGCCAGCATCACCGCAAACATGGGACCCGTACGAATTTTAGTGATGGCTGTTTTGTCGTGATTCATTATTATGGTACGTCCTTTCCGCTAAGGTAGTACGTATTGTACTGCCTGCTATTTTTAAAATTATAGAAATTAAAGCGAATTCATTAAGAAACCAGCCTATATTTTCCAATGATATACAACATCTTAAGGAGATTAATCGCAATTCACGGATTTTGGAGGCGTTATTCTTTATTAACAACTTACTTGACAATAACCAGGATATATTCTTATTTTTAAGAAATCCCACAGTTTAACATCCATTCTACAGGTATATCATACTTCTAACAATAATCACCAATATAATACTTACTACGTATCAGAAAAGTTGTTCGACTTAAGTTTAAATACTTTAACATTCTATCATTCGTATTCACTAAAAAATAGTTAATTGATAAAAAGGTGTGATAGATAATAAAAAGAACTTTGTGAAACTTATAACGTAAGTTGCTTTACCATACGAAAAGGAATAGAGGAATTGGTGAAGGAAGGGACACTGACACGGATTCCGCGCAGGGGTACCTTTGGCATCTAATAAGTTCCATAACGAATTGTTATCCATAAGTGGATTTTCGGAGTTTAGTCATCAGCTTGGGATGATACCTAATTCCCGGATTTTAATAAGTGAGGTCATACCAGCGCCAAAAGATATTGCAGGTCATCTCCTCATTGAAGATGGTAGCCACGTTCTCGAACCTGAGAGACTCACGTATGTAAAATGATCGAATGATCGTACGCTTTGCTACGATACCGCTCATTATTCATTCATTCGTTTTCCGGATTTAGAGAAGAAGGTTGCAAGGGATGAATCAACTTATAAAATCCATACAGAATTAGTCAATAACGATAACATTATAGACGTGATTTATTGGTGCCAATTTATTTAGAATATTAAAGATCGCCTCCTATGCAAACGACTGGCCTGTGCATCTCTCAACGTTCATGTGCGAAACCAACAAAGTCAATCTGACTGTTCATCGGGCAAAATAGGTCATGCCAAATTATTGGCATGACCTATTTTGGTGTATTGCTCCTTTAACTCTCATCTTCCATTCCTTCTTCTTTGATCATTGCATATAAAATATCCTTACAATTAAAACATAAGATTTTCTTGTTATCTAACAGAATACCGTTCAGAAATCCAGCAGTACAATATACATTACGTGCACAGCGAACACAAGTGCCAACTAGTTCGTCCATCGATACATCCCCTTATTCAGGAATCGGATATAGTTTGGTTTTTTATTTTGAATAAAGGTAAAGGCCAAAATCTTGCATAACGGAAGTGTGCCCCATTTGCCGCAACATGGTAGCAATGTTGCCACGATGATATGATCCGTGTGTGACAACGTGTAATACCGATTCGGAAATGGTAGTTTTAAGTAACCCAGCATATGGGTTATCCACGACAATTATCCTTTTCATATCCTCTGTACTCAGAAGTGCTTTGTTTCTTTCGTATAAGTCCAGAAATATTTTTTTCATTTCCTCAATACTTTTCTTTTCCACCTCTTCTCTTAATTGATTGGAAAATGCCATTGCTTCATCCATACTTTTACCTGTGATAATGTCAAACCACGCATAATCCGTGAGATAAATATGAGACAACACTTTTGATACGGACGAAAAACCACTCTGAATTTCCTTATGATAAATGTGCGGTGGAAGCTCATTTAACCGGTCGATGATGACCCCATTTGCCCACGAGTGATAGTTATACATTTCTAATACTGGCTCAGGATGAATCATTAAAAAAACCCCCATATTCACTAATTTTTTCGTATTGAACAATTTATGCAGTAAAAACAAAAAAATTCAGGTGAATTCAATGAAGGCTATTTATTAATATGCTGTTCCTCCTAACGTGCATGCGCTCATCGCGAATTTCCAATGTATAAAGGTAATGCGAACTACTTATCATCCTGAGTATTTTTTCTTGCAGGAAAAAAGCTCCTTATATCGAACTGATAGTAAAGGAGATGGTATTTTTATGAATCTGAGGATCAAATATAGGCTTTATATCCATGTAGACGGAAAACTTATTCCAGAACAGTATGACCGATACGAGATACTAAACGTCAGGGAAGGTATAGATCCAAATGATACTAAGGATTACCAAGAGCTTATTAGTAAATTGAGTAAGTCGATAAATCGACCCCTAAGTGAATTTGAAATAAAAAACTATGAAACAATGTAAGTGAAGTTACGTATTCTGAAATTTTCTTCTTCGTTAGAACGTAAATCAAAATATAGAAGAGAAAAAATTTAAAGTGAACTTTTGATTTTAAAAATGTGATGAGTCTCCCCCCTTGAATCTGAGCACGCCTGATGAACCTCTGGAAATATGTAATAGATACAGCATCCCCAAAAAAACGACGGTGGTATTGGATTGCTGCGGTAGAGGCCATGGAGACACAGACATGATTGAAGTGCATGATAAATAACGCCAATTAAGCGTGCCATTTCTTGGTGCGCTTAATTGGCGTTTACTCATTAAAATCAGATATTCGTCGAATCGCTTCATCAAAATGGACTGGCATTTATATTTCTGAGATCTTAATAATAAACAAAAATCTCCTTATTAACCTTGACTTTGTAATAATTATTTCATATTATATTTTATAATGAAATGTTTATTTTAATAATTAGAAAATTCACTATGGGTACTACAGGAAGTGAGTGAGAAGCCGGAATGATGGTTGTGGAAGCAATTTCAAAGTGTATAGCTTACTATCTTTTATCTTCTTATGGTCGGGCTGGACCTGGTTGCTTAATCAAGGTCTGAAAATACCCACATTTAATAGAAGTTTTGATTAAATTAAAAAAATCGCTTCTATTAGTTATAAAATACTTCGCATGAAAAAAATCTATATTAAGGGGAAATTCATTATGATACTACAAAATAAGGAGCTATTATCAGAAAAAACGAAAAAATCAGCTGATTTATTTGAAAAAGCTTGTGACGTGATTCCGGGCGGTGTCACAGCACATATTAAATATTTTCCTCCACATCCTATAATGATGGAAAAAGGAAAAGGCAGTAAGTTATATGATGTAGATGGCAATGAATATATCGATTATTTATTATGTTATGGAGCTCTTATATTAGGGCATGGTCATCAACAAGTATTTGATGCTGTGACAAAACAAATGTTAGAGTCCGGAACGACCATATTCGGTACGCCTCACAAGATGGAAACAACAATGGCGGAAAAATTAGTAGGGCTATATCCTGGTATTGAAATGGTTCGTTATACGAATTCAGGCTTGGAAGCGACACTTCTTGCAATTCGTACCGCGGTTGCTTATACCGGAAAACCGAAATTGGCAAAGTTTGAAGGACATTATCATGGAGGATACGATCAAGTATTAGTGAGTGTTAACCCTGATATGGATCAGGCAGGTAACGCAACAGCTCCTAAAGCGGTAGGAGAATCAAGAGGAATACCAGATTACTATATTGAAAATACCGTCATTCTTCCATTCAATGATTTAGAATCTACCGAGAAGATTTTACGTGCCCATGCACATGAATTAGCAGGTGTTATTTTAGAGCCAATTCAAGGAGGGTTCATACCTGCTGAACAAGAATTCATGGAAGGACTTCGCAGAATAACAGAAGAACTCAATATAGTGCTTATTTTCGATGAAGTAAAAACAGGATTCAGGATATCGATTGGGGGGGCACAAAAAGTATATGGCATTAAACCGGATATCACTACATTAGGAAAAGTTCTGGGCGGCGGATTCCCAGTAGGGGCCATTGGAGGTAAAAAAGAAATAATGATGATTACCTCTGCTAGTGGCGGACGAGATATTTTAACAGCTGGAGCAGATAATGCAGATAAACAAAATCCGTTATATCATAGTGGAACATACAATGGCCATCCAACCATTTTGGCTGCCGGTTTAGCAACTATTGACTTATTGGAACAAGAAGGAACAATGGAAGATTTGTTTGCTAAGACGCAATCTTTACGTAAGGAACTTGAGAATGTGTATAAAAAACATGGCTTATACATGCAAACAGTCGGGATGGGCAGTATCTTTAACATTATCTTAGCCGAAGGCCCGATTAAAAATTATCGTGATATGAGCAGGGCAAATACGAAATTAAGAAAAGAGATT
The DNA here is from genome assembly GCF_025175645.1 of Peribacillus aracenensis. Taxonomy (NCBI): domain Bacteria; kingdom Bacillati; phylum Bacillota; class Bacilli; order Caryophanales; family Bacillaceae; genus Peribacillus; species Peribacillus aracenensis. The sequence continues at coordinate 56,476 of NZ_JANZMJ010000020.1, read as the reverse complement.
GACTATGAGTTATTAAAATTAGGTATTTATACAAAGCCGCTAAATCGTTATTCGATGTCTGTTGTACACACGGAGGAAGATATTCTTCGAACTGTGGAAGCGCATGACGAAGCCATTGGACGGATCCTGAAATAATTCAGCTTAACTGAGTGTCAGATGAGAAAGCAAAAGGCCCGATCAAAGCGATTTTAATTGATCAGGCCTTTTTTAATTCCACCATGGCTCTTGCAATTAACTTGACAAAAAAGGATGAAAAAACCTATTGTTAAATTATAATCCTTCACAAAAAGGAAATAGCTACTCCTACAATACATAAATATAAATAAAGGGGCGCTCTTTTTAATGTCAAACGTCTATCAAAACATCGCTGGACAAATAGGGGAAATGAGCAAGTCCCATGTGAAAATAGCTACATATATTTTAGAGAATCAAACGACCGTTCCTTTTTTTACAGTTGGAAAATTAGCGAAAATGGCAGGGGTCAGTGATGCCACCGTTGTGCGGTTTGCAACCTCGCTTGGCTATTCAGGCTATCCAGAGATGCAGCAGTATATGCAGAATTCCGTTAAGCAGCAGCTGACAACGACAGAGCGGTTAAAGATGTCCCAAAAGGTATACAATAAAGAGTCTTCGGGGGTATACGAAGTTTTCCAGGATGACATCGCAAACATAAAATCCACTATGGAGAAATTGGATGAAGATGCATTCCATGAAGCAGTGAAATGCTTATTACAAGCGAGAAGGGTTTATGTTATCGCAAACCGAAGTGCCACATCACTAGGCGTGTTTTTGGAATATTATCTTCAAATTGTTCTCAATAATGTGGAACTTCTGCAGTCATTGGAGAATTCATCGGAAAAGTTATATAATTTAAGTGAAAAAGATGTAGTGATTGGTGTCAGTTTTGCACGATATACGAAAAGCACAATTCAAATGTTTTCTTTTGCAAAGGAAAAAAATGCGACAACAATAGCCATTACTGATAATCTTCTCTCACCGCTTATTCCTCATGCGGACATTCCGTTGACAGCATCCAGTCAGATGCCTAGCTTCATTGACTCTTTCGTTGCACCATTAAGCTTGATTAATGCTTTGATCATGTTTGTCGGAAAAGAGAAGCAGGAAGATATACACGAGCGATTAGAAGTTTTGGAAGACATCTGGGGTCATTTTGATGTTTTTCAAAGAAAGAAAATGGAATAAAAAGAAGCCTTACTTTCCCAATGTGGAAGAGTAAGGCTTTTTAATTTATCACATAATGATATTCCGCCATAGCTTATTTCAATGGAGGCAAATTACTGGTTAGTTTACTTTTCTCCTCTGCGCTACTGATTTTCTTTTTTCCGAAAAAATGAGTCAACACAATGATTACCCCGGTTAGTAATAGTGTTGAATATAGTTGGCTTCTTGTAGATTCGATAAAAGCCATGGAAATTAAAATGATGGAAATCCCCAGGATCGTCGCATATGTCAAATATGGGAACAACCACATCTTCACTTTCAGGGCATCGGGATTCTCTCTTTCCAATCTATTTCTCATCCTCAACTGAGAAATGGAAATAACCAAATAAACTAGTAATATAATCGCTCCTGATGAATTAACGAGAAACAGAAAAACTAATTCAGGCGAAACATAACTCATCACTACAGCAATATAAGAAAATATGGTAGCTGCAAAAACAGCTCTGGCAGGTACGCCATTTTTATTCAACTTACTAAAATATTGTGGGGCATCCCCTTTTTTTGCTAAAGAGAAAAGCATTCGAGATGTTGTATATAATCCAGCATTTAAACATGATAAAACAGCAGTTAGTACGATGAAATTCATGAGGTGAGCTGCAAAAGGAATGCCTAGGTTTTCTAAAACGGCAACAAATGGACTTTGTAATACATTAGCAGAATTCCAAGGAAGTAATGTCACAACTACGGCTATTGAGCCTACATAAAAGATCAAGACACGCCAAATTGTACTATTAATGGCTTTAGAGACAGACTTAACAGGATCCTTTGATTCAGCTGCTGCAATGGTCGCAACTTCTGTACCGGCAAATGAGAAAAATACAGTGATGACTCCCACGAAGACGGAACTTACACCATTAGGGAAAAATCCCCCGTTTTGTACAAGGTTAGATATTCCAACCGTCGATTCTCCTGAAAATCCGAATATATAAGATACGCCTAAAATCAAAAAGGCGATGATGCTCGCTACTTTAATCATGGCAAACCAATATTCAAATTCTCCAAAGGATTTCACTGAATAGATATTTGTTAAGGTCAAAGCAATTGTCAAGGCCAAAGCAAGAAACCATAAAGGAATACCTGGGTACCACATATTGATGATGGCTGCACCTGCAATGGCTTCAATGGCAATAACGACAACCCATTGGAACCAATAAAGCCACCCAACTGTTGTACCTGCCCAAGGGCCGATTGCGTCCCGGGCATATTCTGAAAATGAACCACTTGATGGATTGGAAGTGGCCATTTCGCCAAGGCTCTTCATAATCAAAAACACTAAAACACCGGCAATTACATAAGAAACCAAGATGCCAGGCCCGACCTTATGTATGGCAGCGCCACTACCTACAAAAAGACCTGCACCAATGACACCTCCGATTGCAATCATTGACATGTGACGAGAACTGAGTGATTGTTCTAAATCATTCTGTTGTTTTTTCATGTAAGACCTCCCTGAAAAATGTTGTGTAAAAGCTTACAATTACCCTAACCGAAACTGGAGTGATTATAGTTTACACAATTTTTAGATTTTTTGAAATAAAAAATTCAAAATTATATACCAAAAGAAATAATCATTGCTTAATTAAAGAAAATAAAATATTATTAAATTTAACACAGGTTTCTAAAAAATCTGATAATTTTCATTTGCAGAAAAGGATGTGCTTTTGTTGATTAAGGTTGCTGCAGTTCAATTACAAGCTATCCCTGGTGAAAGGGATAAAAATATTAAAAATTGTATAGAAATGGTTGAAGAGTCGGCTAAACAGGGAGCTGAATTAATCGTATTACCTGAACTTTGGGTGAGTGGTTACTATTTATCGAAGGAGCAATTCGAATCGTTGCAAGAGGTTTCGACTGGAGAGACTGTTTCATTATTTCAAAAGCTCGCTAAAGAGTTAAAAGTAATACTCATCGTCCCATTTGTTGAGGGGGAAAATGGAAACCTTTACATATCCTTAGCTGTAATTGAGTCAACAGGGGAAGTCATTGCCACTTATCGAAAATCATTTTTATGGGGAAGAGAGAAGGAGATATTTACTCCTGGTGAGAAAGTCTATAATGCAATAGAAACATCGAAAGGGAAAATAGGTGTACTTATTTGTGCAGATATTGAATTTCCTGAACCAAGCCGAATTCTAGCTCTTCAAGGTGCAGAACTTATTATTGTTCCTTCAGTATGGAGCTACGGAGCTGAAACAAGATGGGATATTCAACTTCCGGCACGTGCACTCGATAATACGGTTTATATTCTTGGCGTAAATACGGTTAATGAGGGAAGTTGCGGAAAGAGTAAACTTGTTGCTCCGACCGGTGAGGTCCTATGTGAAGCTTCAAGATCAGAGCAGAGTATTCTAATTCATGATGTGGATTTTTCAATTATATCAGAGGTACGAAATGAAGTTCCTTATCTGGATGATTTAGACAAGAAATTGTGGCCAAATGTTTCGTTATTTGCTTTGGGAAAATAGATTTTTCGAAATTCATTAAACGAATTATGTGGGTCTATAACTAGAATCTTATAAAAGTTTATTAAAATCCATTTTTCATTATTAAATGATTAATGGATTTTTTGTTTTATTAGGAATTATAAGCAAAATAATTTTTGAACCATGAATTATCGTTATAGAACATACTAGATTACAATATTTCCTATCAAAAGGTCAATGTGCTGATCTCGGTGCAACTACTGTTATCACAAGAATAATTATTATCGCGGATGATTTTTCAGAAAATTATTGTTTTTCGGAAAAATACGCTATATAATTTACCTAATAAACGTTAGGTGGGGATGAATTGAAAAAGCAAGAATTGATAGATGCAGCCCTTTTGCATTATTCACTACATGGATATCAAGGAGCTACCATGAAGAAAATTGCGGATGAAGTGGGAATAAAACCAGCATCCATTTATTTTTTTTATAAAAACAAAGAGGAATTATTTATTGCCGCTTTTCAACAATTACTTGATAACCATTTAGCCGAAATGAAACGGATTTTAGCTAAAACGAGTTCACGATCAGTTGATCAGATTTTTAGTGAAATGCTTCATGGAATCGTCAAGTATCACAAAGATGATGAGCGAGGGACCATGGCGTATATATCGTTGGTTACGTCACCCATTCCGGAAATCAAACTATATTTACAAAAGTATTTGTTGCATTTTAATGACTGGATGGCGAGTTCACTTGAGGATCTTTTGAGGCAGAGGTATTCGGGCATTTCCGCAGACGAAGTGGACCAAATCATTAAGCAATATGTTTTACTCGGGAATGGATTGTTCTGGGGTATAAACTTGTATGAGGGACAAGATTTAATGGAACAAGTTCATATTGCAGATCGATTCATCAGCTCCATGTTTAGTGATATAGAGAGAAAATATGTCCAAAAGTGAATAATAAAAAGGTCTATTGCAGAAATGGATTAGTTGCTAAAAGGGGGTGATATAAATAATGAAATCATGACAAGAAATAAAAATGGTTAGCGGGTCTATTAAAAACAAAGGAGTGTATTCCAATGAAAATTAAAGTGATCATGCCGGTTATATCGGATATTTTTAATGAAGAAATTAGAAGAGAGATTAAATCTTATGTTTCTGAAAACACTGAAGTAGGAGTTTGCAACCTTGATTATGGACCTGAATCAATTGAAAGCGAATATGATGAGGCACTATGTATACCTAATTTCCTGGAAAAAGCAAAGCAGGCTGAAGAAGAGGGGTATGAGGGTGTAATTAGTGATTGTTTTGGAGATCCAGGTGTGAAGCCTGCAAGAGAAATATTGGATATTCCCGTTGTTGGGCCGTGTGAGTCTTCCATGCTTGTTGCGAGCTCATTAGCAAAATCCTTTTCGATTGTAACGGTGCTGCCTAATGTTGTGCCCATGATTGAGAACATAAGTAAAACCCTAGGTGTGGATGGGAATGTCGCTTCCATACGATATGTAAATATTCCTGTTCTGGAAGTTCAAGACAAGGAAAAGTTAAAATGTGCGTTGTTTGAAGAAATGATAAAGGCGATTGAACATGACAATGCCCATGCTTTAGTGTTAGGGTGTACAGGCTTTATGGGTGTTGCAGCGGAGCTTCAGGAACGATTATCGCAAAGAGGTTATGATGTTCCGGTTATTGATCCCGCATTTGCAGCTACAAAGATGCTTGAAATCTTAATTGCTATGGGGGTTAAACAAAGCCGCTTGACCTACATGACTCCACCTTCTAAACAGAGAGTAAAAAATTCATAAACTTTTTTAAGAAAAAGAAAACCAACGACTCTTGCAAAGTTAATTAACGGAATATTCTGGATATTAAATTTAAAAAGGCAGGGAAATCTCCAAGTTGATCGATAAAGCTAAGGAGTAATTCATAGGGGGTGAATTTATGGAAGATCATACAAAGTTGGGTGACGATTACTCTCTATCGAGAGTTCCACAAAATGCGAGATTGCCAATGTGGGATATCATGATTGTCAGAGTCGGTGCTCTAGCTACACTTTCTCAATTTATGCTAGGTGCGGCATTAGGATATGGAATGACTTTTTGGCAGGCGTTTTGGGCCATGATGTTTGGAAGTGTCATTTTACAAGTTATAAGTTTTCTAATCGGTTATGCTGGTGCACGTGAAGGCCTTTCAACTAGTCTATTGTCGCGTTGGACAGGATTTGGCAGGTATGGTTCAAGTATCATTGGCGCAGTCATCGCTTTTTGTACAATTGGCTGGTTTGGAGTACAGAACACTGTTTTTGCTAATGGATTGGTTGAAGCCACCAACGGTAAATTGACCCTCCCATTTGCAGCTGCCATTACCGGATTAGGCGTTACTGTTCTGGTTATATTTGGCTTTAAGCTATTAAGCATGACAGCCAAGATTACCGTTCCTGCTTTTCTATTGGTGGTAGGGATTGGCATCTATCAAGTTCTTAGTGATCATTCCATTTTCAGTTTAATGGGAACGCCGCCTCCGGGAGAGAGTCTTTCTCTGGGCGTGGGTGCAACAATGGTTGCTGGAGGATTCATTATAGGTGCTGTAATCACACCTGACTTCAGTCGGTTTGCCCGAAACGGTAAGGATGTTTTTTGGATGACTACCATTGGTACACTTGTGGGTGAACTTGGTGTAGGAATGATCGCTGTGTTAATGGCCCATGCAGCAAAAACGAGCGATGTTGTCAGCATCATGCTACAAACGTCTGGCTGGCTTGGCGCTGCAGTTGTCGTTTTTTCCACAGTGAAAATTAATAACGTAAATTTATATTCCTCTTCTCTTGGCTTTACTAATATTTTCGATTCGGTTTTTAAGGTCAAGATGAATCGAGGACTCGTTACACTTGTTATTGGTGCTATCGGCACTTTGCTTTCCATTATGGGCATTCTCGATAGATTTGTAGACTTCCTTGTTTTACTTGGAATCATGATACCTCCAATAGCCGGAATTATGGTGGTTGATTACTTCGTGCTTAGAACGTATCGAAAAGCCCTTGATGAAAGCAGGGAGAAAGGAACATTGCCATCTGAGCCTGAAAAATTGAATCCAGTTACATTAGTTGCCTGGGCAGCAGGGTTTGCAAGCGGCTATTTTATTACAGTTGGCATTCCATCTATCAATTCCCTTCTAATAAGCGGCATTATCTATTACGCAGGTGTGTTATTTATTAAATCCATCAAAGGAAAAAAAGAGAATAGGGATCATATCGCATCATAATTTTTGAAAATCGGGGGTTTTGAGAATGAGGAGATTAGGTAAACAGGAAATTGAAGATATTGCAGTAGGTGCGGCTTTACTCGGAACGGGCGGAGGAGGAGATCCTTACATTGGTAAACTAATGGCTTTACAGGCAATTGAAGAATACGGGGAAATCACATTGTTGGATGTGGATGAAGTTCCTGATGACGCATTAGTAGTTCCTTCCGCGATGATGGGAGCACCGACGGTAATGTTGGAAAAAGCTCCAAGTGGTGAAGAAGCAACAGCCGCTTTCAAAAACCTCGAAGCTTATTTAGGAAAAAAGATTTTTGCAACGATGCCGATTGAAGCAGGCGGAGTGAATTCGATGGTGCCACTTGCACTTGCTGCCAAGCTTGGCTTGCCTGTAGTGGATGTTGATGGAATGGGAAGAGCATTCCCGGAATTGCAGATGGTCACTTTTTATTTGGATGGAATTGCAGCCACGCCGATGGTCCTTGCGGATGAGAAAGGCAATACGTCACTGCTCTCAACCATAAACAATGTCTGGACAGAAAGGATTGCCCGTGCAGCAACGATTGAAATGGGCGGTTCCACCATGACAGCCATCTATCCAATGACAGGAAAGAATATAAAGGAAAGCGGAATTAGAAATATACTAAGTTTGGAGGAACAAATCGGTAAGACAATAAGGCTTGCAAAGCAAAACAATGTTGATCCAATAAAAGAAGTGTTGAATAAGGCGGACGGGTTTGAATTGTTCCGTGGAAAAGTGAGTGATATCAACCGCAAGACAGAGGCGGGATTTGCTAGAGGTGTGGCAACATTCGAGGGAATCAATGAGTATAAGGGAGAAAAACTCGAGGTGCGATTCCAAAATGAACATTTAATTGCGCAGACAGAGAAACGCTTGCTTTGTGTCACTCCAGATTTGATTGCCGTGCTTGATGCGGAAACAGGCTTGCCAATCACTACTGAAGGGATCCGGTATGGAGCAAGATGCGTGGTGATCGGAATGCCATGCCATCCTAAGTGGCGAACGGAAAAGGGAATTGAAGCTGTAGGCCCAAGATACTTTGGCTATGAAGTAGGTTATGTACCTGTTGAAGAACTAGTGAAAAAAGGAGGGATAGCATAATGGGTGTTTATCGAATAGGAATTGATGTCGGGGGAACCCATACAGATGCCGTGCTTTTAGATCAATATAATCAGGTCATTTCGGAAACAAAATCGCATACAACGGAGGATGTTTCCATTGGCATCTATACAGCAATGAGAAAAATAATCGATGATGCAAAGGTTCCGCGGGAGCAAATTAAGTATGCAATGCTGGGTACGACCCATTGTACAAATGCTATCGTTGAACGAAAGAGATTAAACAAAATCGCAGCAATCCGTATTGGTGCACCGGCTACTTTAGCGGTTAAACCGCTGATCGGCGTACCTGAAGACCTCTGCGCAGTACTCGGAAAATACGTATACCTAATCCGCGGCGGGCATGAATATGATGGCCGGGAGATTGTTGAATTAGATGAAGCTCGTTTGTATCAAATTGCCGAGGAAATCAACGGGAAAGTGGATTCGATCGCGATTACTTCTGTCTTCTCACCTGTATCGCAATCACATGAACTAAGAGCAAGTGAAATTTTCAAAGAAGTGCTGGGAGAAGAAATTTCAATATCTTTATCTTCAGAAATTGGTTCAGTCGGTTTACTGGAAAGGGAAAATGCGACGATTCTTAATGCTGCTGTCGTAAATGTCGCTAAAACAACTGCTGACGGATTCATCAATGCCCTGAAGAACGAAGGAATTGAGGCAAAAGTATTCTTTTGCCAAAACGATGGGACATTAATGTCAATTGAATATGCGGTTAAATACCCAATCTTCACTGTTGCTTGCGGTCCGACTAACTCATTAAGGGGAGCATCCTATTTGAGTGAGTTAACAGATGCAATCGTTGTTGATGTTGGGGGGACAACAACGGATATTGGTGTCCTGGTTCAATCGTTTCCAAGGGAATCTTCTTTGGCAGTAGAGATTGGAGGAGCCAGAACAAACTTCCGGATGCCTGATTTAATTTCGATTGGACTTGGCGGAGGGACAATAATCCGCATAGGAGATAATGGAGAGTTCACAATTGGGCCGGACAGTGTCGGTTACCGACTGCCAGAAAAAGCCTTGATTTTCGGAGGTGAGACTTTAACGACAACTGATGTTGCTGTGGCACTTGGAAAGGTGGAACTTGGTGATGCTTCAAAAGTGGCCCACCTTGATAAGGAATTATTAAATAGAGTCTATTTAAATATGGTCAACCTGGTCGAAGAAGCCATTGATAAGATGAAAACAAGTGCTGCACCAGTGCCTGTCATTCTCGTTGGAGGTGGAAGCATCCTTTTACCTGAGGAATTAACAGGTGCATCTGAAGTCATACGCCCATTACATTCAGGTGTAGCAAATGCCATTGGATCGGCTATCTCCCAAGTTAGCGGGCAGATTGAAAAAGTATATGCACTAGCTGAAATTGGAAGGGAAACAGCATTGGAACAGGCAAAGGAAATAGCGATGTCAGAAGCGATCAGCGCCGGAGCCGATCCCGAAACGCTTGTTATTGTCGACATAGAAGATGTACCTTTAGCATATATGCCTGGGAATGCAACCCGTATTCGTGTGAAAGCAGCTGGTGATTTAGCCCAGTCTGAATTGAATGAACTGGTGTAGCAGGCAGAGGGCTGTAAATTAGCTAACTATCGTGCAGAAGAAGCTTTGTTTTTTCTAGTAAGTGGAAAAAGCGGGCGCTATGAATAGTGGAGTTGACGAATTATTGTACTTGGTATTGAGATTAGATTACAAATTACCAACAACAAACCATGGTTGGCATCTCTGAAATAGTAGATATTTGCTTACACAGATAAATAAGCTTATACACTAACTTGTTTGCCGAATAACAATGAATATAAATGTATTCGTTTGGCGATAATTATATTATTGTACTACCCCCTAAGTGGTACTCCTCCATTGTTAAAAGCCCCTCTCTTGATCGAGGGGCTTTTTTTATGTTGGGGTTTGTTAAATGAATTTGTAGGAGCTTTTTGGACTGTATTTAGATAGAATTGGATTTTTTATACTTCTTCCCAACCAAAAGTATCAGTGGTGAACCTATAATGCTTGGAAGAAACCAAAAAATTAATGGGTTCCATTCATTCAAGATAGTTATATTGGGTACATTCACTACAAGAATTGCAGTACAAATAGCGATATAGGAACCGAGCATCCCGCTAATATGAGAGGCAATCCAGTTTTTCCATTTCTTCTTAGCAGCAAGATAGCCTATAAACGCGAAAGAATATGAAAATATCCCAATGAAAAATAAATATGCGCTGCTTTCCCAATTCAATATTGCCATTGTCAGGGATGTGACAAAGAGTACAACATATGCACTGTGATAAATTTCACCACAAATTGTATGCATACCTCTTTTTTTCTTTGAAGACATAGCACCTATTCCACTAATAAGACATATTGCTCCAGCGAAAATATGAATGAATAGGATGATCTTAAAGATAAGCATCTTTCCCTTCGTTAAATAATCATTATCATAACGTAACAGATTAAATACTTATTTATTATAATACAAATATTTACCAAAAACATGATTGTTAATTTGCAAAAAACAAAATCAATTTAGTTAGGGAAGATGAGTTTCCATACAATGGAACATCCTTTACAAAAATTCTTCAGGCGCTGTATACGCTGCGGAAAGCCGTCAGTCAATCTGTTTTTATGAGTTGAAAGTGCAGTGCCCCTTAAAAAGGCAGTAAGCGTAGTCCTTTTTAAGGAGAAAGGAGGATTTTACGTTTCATTTGAAGAATGTTTTGACCAATGGGGGTGGAATGATTGCGACAACATATTGAACAGGACTTATCTAAAGATGATATTTTTAGAATGATTGTTAAGCACCTTGATGTATTTCCGTTGACTAGTCTAGAGGCTATTAGAGAAGTGATCAGAAGTTCATTAAAACAAAGAGGCTTGATAGGGGGGATGAATAAACAAACAGGAACCGCTAATGTAACATATAACCGGAAAATATCAGACCAGGATATCCAGTTATTAAATGATTGTATTTGTGACCTTTTATATAGCCGCGTTATCCAACCTGGTATTGACGATGATAATCGGGATTTACCATGGATTTCTGTTTCTGATAAAGAGAAACTTAAAACATTGGTAAACTCCCTTTCTTAACTTTTTACATATAAAAGCCCTTCTCTAATCGAGAGGGGCCAATTTTTAATTGAATATATTAATCCATAAAAGGAATTTTATAAAGACCAGTTATTTTTCTATATCCTTCATACTCAATTAATTGTATGTTTCACCTGTAAGGTGGGATTCAAACATATCGATGATTTCAAGGAAATGTTCAGCTTCACGGAAAACGTGATCCGCCAATAAAGGATGGATAATGCTCTTGATTTTGCATTCTTCGATTAAATCTCTGGCGGTTTTCTTAAAGTCTCGAAGTGATACGACGGAAACACGGTTCTGATCTAGAAATTGATCCAAAAGAGGAGCAGTTTGAGATTGCGGTTTCATGGACTCTAAGTCTACAGCTTGAAAGACTAATTGATCAAAATCATTGCTAAAATTACGCGCCATATCCACCAGCTTTCTTTCCGACGGATCAAGGAGATGTCCGATGAATTTTGCATGATCCGCCATGATCCTTAAAAAGAAAACATTTTCTTTGATGATGGCATCTGCAAGTGGTTTCATTTTACCCTCATTTAATTCTTTTAATCGTTTTCTGAAATAATTGGCTTCCCTGCTTGTATGGTCGACTAAAAGTGGGAAATTGTTTGCACCAGGCAATTTACAGGTGAGTATCAGCCCCAATACCTTCCTTTTGAATAAAAATATTCCTGTAGCAGCTTGTTGCACTTCCGAGTTAAATATCCTGATCTGTTCAGGATCAGCTTGATTTGTTAATGTATGGGATTGTTGTTCTATCCGTTCAAATAAATGATAAAACTGATTAGCCTCCTCAATTAACTGCGTATCTTCACATCTAAAACCTAGTCTTAAAAATAACGAGTGTTCCTTCATAATTCTTGACCAAAAACGAATCTCATCCAAAGAGCGGGCAACAAACATTCCCGATTTATTCCTCATAACTTCCTGTATGTCCTCATTCATAACTAAAGCCTCCCTTTTAAAACAAAACCATCATTAAATCTTATTAACAAAGGGACATTAGTATACTCCTCAATTTGAATATAAATAAAATTACTAATATCCCTTTAGCACCTCAAACCAATTGGTACTTGATGGCGTTTTTTATGACGAGTTCAATCTCTTGAAGGGGAGTACCATGATCCATCCATGTTCTTGAAGAAAAACAAGCGGGTATATGTGATTTTTGCATTTTAGCGAGAAGGGAAAATGGATATTGAACATAGGATGGCACCAAAAGCATGTAACAATGGAGATTCAAAGGGGGAATCGTATACCGTGGACTACTCGGCAACCATTCTGTATAAAAAAAACCCTTAGACTTTATCTAAGGGTTCTCGATTTTAATCCAGCAGTTACATTAGGCTACAATGGATTAGTCATTTGTCACTAAGTTCATTTATTTTTTTCGTAAGCTCATTAAACTTCTGATCGAGTTCTGTGTAGGCTTTATCGTTTGGAGTCATAAAGCTAAGCTTTCCCAAAACTTCTTGTCTTTCTGTTTCAAGTGTTAATCTTAGTTCTTCCAAATCATCTCTTTTTGAGGATGATTCATACAATTGCTTTTGTATGTGATTATTTGAAATGATAAGTTTGCTGCTTGTGATTTTTTCGAGAAAATATCGATCATGCGAAACGACGATTAGCGTACCAGTATACTGTGCTAAGGTATCTTCAAGTTGTTCCCGTGAAGCTAAGTCCAGGTGATTTGTCGGTTCATCCAAAATAAGCACATCTTTTTCTTCCAGGATATATTCCATTAACTTACATTTAACGCGCTCACCCATACTCATGTTCTTAATGGGTTCTGTCCATTGAGATGCCGTGAAGCCTAAATGCTTCATTAAAGTTTGAACGTTCCCTCTCGACTCGAAAGTTTCTTTATGAAATAGCTGGGAGGGTGTTAGTTCTAATGGTAAATCAAACACCTCTTGCGTCAAATAGCCAATTTTTGCAGATGGCGAAATCCAAACATTGCCCGCAAAATTTTCCCGTCCAAGAATTATTTTTAATAATGTCGTCTTTCCGCTGCCATTGGGACCTATTATGGCAACCTTCTCCCCATGCTGTATCGTGAAATTGACGTTTTTAAATAGCGTGCGCTCGTTAAAAGACTTAGTTAAATTCTTGACTTCCAAAAACCGTTTTCCCGACTTGTTTTTTGCTTTAATTGAAAAGCGTACAGTATAGTCGGATTCAACAGGTTCAGCTTTTGCTTTTTCAAGCTCTTTTTCAAGACGCTTTTGTTTAGATTTTACCTGTGCATCCATTCGTTTTGCTTTTACGCGATAGTATTCCTTAACTCCTTCTTTTTTCGTCGATTGGGAATGGGCTTTTTTCGACCAAGAAGTGATTTCATTCATTTGTCCCTCAATCCGTTCAACCATTTTTTGCTGTTTTTCATATTCACGTTGTTGTGTAAGTCTTTTCTGTTTGCGAACTTCCATATAACTAGAATAATTCCCTCTGTGTTCAATTAGCTTTTTATCTTCAATCGACCAAATTTTCGTTGCAACAGCATCCAAAAAATAACGATCGTGCGAAACAAAAATGATGGTACCTCTATAATTTTTTATTTGTCCCTTAAGGAATTCTATACTGTCTTCATCAAGGTGGTTCGTCGGTTCATCTAATAGTAAAAGGTCTGCATCTTTAGAAAGTCCTTTTGCAAGTCGGGCTTTCAGTTTTTCTCCCCCGCTTAATTGTTGGAATTCATGGCCTGGTACATGCATTTTATCAAGTAATTTAACTTCGGAAGGGGTCTTATCTTCGGAAGGATGCGATACGACTTCTTGTTCAACCATAAAAACTTTCAAGTCTTGCTGCAGCCATTGGATTTGTCCGCGTACAGGCTCTAAAGCATTGTTAATTAATTGCAACAACGTAGACTTACCGGCACCATTTTTGCCAATGATACCGATGATTTCCCCTTGTTGTACACTTGCATGTATATTTTCGAAAATGTTTACGTCCATTACTTCATAGCTAATATTGGTTAATTTTAATAATTCTTTCATATAATTCATCCCTCTCCTTAATGGGAGGATAAAAAAAATCCTCCCAATTCATATGGAAGGATTAGCCGTACCTGTGCATTGTCAAATAAGAGCTATTTTGAATATAGCTCTGTAATTTATAGAAAATGGGCAGACTAATCCTATTTCGTTTGATTTGAAATATGCGATTTCAAATTTTAAAAAATAAGATTAGTTAATCATCGGCCACCCATCATCCCTTCTGATATTAATAAAATCAGTATAGCATAAATTCATCTTTGAAAACAAAAGGAAACGGCTTATTTTTTTCCTTTCATTCCCAAAAGATTTATTATTGTTTTAACTCCATCAAATATCTTATTATAAGGTGGGCAATAGGACGGCATTTTTCCTAAATGCTGTGTTTATAAGGGCTTAGTTAAATTCAATAAACATTTACCGCCATAGGGTTGTTTCCGTAAGGAGGACATTAATATGGAATATATAAAGGGAATCGATGTTTCACATTGGCAAGGTGCCATCCATTGGGGGGAAGTTGCAAAGGCAGACGTGAAGTTCGTGTTCATTAAAGCAACAGAGGGAACGAGTTATTCTAAGTTATCTTATTTCAAAGAAAACGCACCACAAGCATTGGCAGCGGGATTGAAAGTTGGGGCCTATCACTATGCAAAGTTTGCAACTGTTGCAGAAGCAAAGGCTGAGGCAGCTTATTTTTTAGATTCAATCAGATCTTTTGCTTTAAATTACCCTGTTGTACTGGATCTTGAGGAAAATAAAAAAAAGGCAAAGAAAAAAACGCTGACCGATGCAGCAATAGCTTTCTTAGAAGCTATTGAAGAAGCTGGATACATGGCTATGCTGTATACCGGTAAATATTTTCTTGAAAATAATTTAGATGAATCAAGGTTGACGAATTACGCTTTGTGGATTGCCAGATACAACAGCACGTTGGGACGTAGCGCAGATATTTGGCAGCATTCTGATTCGGGTAAAATAAGCGGCATCAGTACAAAGGTGGACTTGAATATAGCCTATAGGGATTTTACAAATACAATAAATGCTTTTAGGACACACAACACCCGTGCTTGGAAAGCCGAAACAACCACAACTTATACAGTAACAAAAGGCGACACACTTAGCTTCATTGCAAAAAAACATAATACTACGGTAAAATCTCTTGTTAGTCTTAACGGAATTAAAGACCCCGACAAAATTTATATCGGTCAAAAATTAAGGTTGAAATAAGTAAAGGCTCTTCTCATGACGAGAGGAGCTTATTTTTAAATATATTCCTTATATTTCATTAAGTTCGTCAATTGCTACTTCTGATCTTTCCTCTAATGGTCCTCTCAAATGTACTGTAGCCGTTCTTCCATCTTCATTTAAATTATCAATCCACACTGAGGTGCCATTATATCTCACCTCAATGTCGGATGAAGAAGAAAGTATCTGTTTTACACGCTTAACATCCACATATATCCCTCCCTGCTGATTAGTCTACCTATTATTTGGGGAGAGGCTTAATTTTATTCGTTCATTCAGGGATTAATGTTGTAACTAAATCATTTAAGCACGATGATGTTTAACGCTTTTTAATTATGTTTGTTATGAAAGGTGATAATTCTTAATCTTAACAATAAGTTTATCTGCCGGAATGGATAGGATTGTAAAAAGAATCTTAAGGTGATGAATTTGAAAAAAACCAGACTGGAATTCCAGATTATATCAAGGGGCAAAGACTAAGATTATAGAGCTAACGGCTGCCTGCTTTCAATAGGGGAGTCGCCCCCTATTCAAATGGAGTTAATGGAACGGAAGGGTTGAATAAGGAAGTAAATAAGATGGGACAATATTGGAGGAGAAAATATTGCTTGGTTTGAAGTCCATACGCATTCTTATACATGCTTTTAGGGGGGTATCATGGAATTATCGTTATTATTGGAATATGGCTGGGTGTTAATTATTCTAATTTTTTTAGAAGGCTTATTATCTGCCGATAATGCATTGGTTTTAGCCATTATGTCAAAGCATTTACCAAAAGAACAGCAAAAAAAAGCGATTAATATTGGGCTGCTTTTGGCTTTTATATTTAGGATTGGTGCAATCTTTATTATTTCGTACCTCTTCCATGTCTGGCAAGTTCAAGCAATTGGGGCTGCATATTTGATTTTCATCTCATTAAAACATTTACTAAAAAAGGACCACGGGGAGAAAGAGGGAAAAGGGAAGAGCTACCGTATGACCGTTGCGCAAATTGCTTTGGCTGATATTGCTTTTGCTATCGATTCCATTTTAGCTGCAGTCGCCCTTGTCATTGCCTTGCCAGATACACCAATGGGTGATATAGGAGGTATGGATGGGGCCAAGTTCATTGTTATTTTAGTAGGGGCGATTGCAGGTTTAATTGTCATCCGGTTTGCAGCAGGATACTTTGTTAAGATTCTGACGGAGCGACCTAGCCTCGAAACAGCAGCCATGTTAATCGTGGGTTGGGTAGGGGTTAAGTTATTAATGCATACCCTTGCGCATCCAGCCGTGCACATTATCCCACACGAATTTGTTGAAGGACCGATTTGGAATATCATCTTTTGGTCAGTCATGCTTCTTATTGCTCTAGGCGGATGGTTTTTATCTGGGAAAATAGTGAAAAATGATAAGGAAAACGACTAATGTTATCCGAATAAAAACGAGTTGAAATACCTTGTAAACCTTATGTTTGCTAAATAGGATTTTAAGACCGAATTCCAATTTCGGTCTTTTTGCCTCCAGGCACTTACTTTCCGCGGCGGTCCGGGAGCCTCCTGGGCTCCTTTGCGTCTGCGGGTCCATTCCGGACTCGCTTTTCTAAGCAGGAGTCAGGCACATCTGTTCCAATCAATTGTGAATTAACTTTTAGAACCCTTTGCCTACAAACTGAAGGAGACCACAATAAGTGATCTCTTTTATTATTGTTTTACAAATCCTGTTTGTAAATCATGTATGAAACAAATATTCTTGATTTATTTATCCACTTCTAAAAAACTGTGTACTGTGCACCGATGATGAGGATGCTAGAAGATTTATGGGCAACGTCCAAAAAGACCAGATGCAGCACTGCCGAAATGTAAGAAAGGACATAGCAGCGTTTTTATATCCAACCCGATGACCAGTTTTGATTGGCTAGTATCTACTTTCCTTAGTTTCCTTCTTTTTATGGCACCGCCGAACCCACTAATATTTATGATATATTTTTTAATGCATCAATTATAAAGGTCTAAATCTTTACAGTATTTCCTCACTAACCGTGATGCTTTTGATTGGCTAATGGATAATTGATGAGCGACCTTCCTTGTACTCCTGAATTTTGTATATGAGGTGACAATAAGGTTTTTTTCAAGTTCTTCTAACGCTTTATCCAATGAATAATCTTGTAGCATTTGACTTGTTCTGTTCTGGACGGTGCTGTTTGGACTATGTGGTGTTTCTTGACTAGGTGTTTCTTGAGCAATTTTTTGTTGAAGCATTCTCGGTAAATCAGATACTTGAATGATAGCATCACTCATTACAACCAAGCTTTCTATTAAATTTTCTAATTGTCTTATATTTCCGGACCACGGATATTCATTAAAAATATCGAGGACTTCCTTCGATATAATCCGATTAACTTGATACTTTTTATTGAATACTGAAAGAAAATAATAAGATAGCGGAATGATATCTTCTTTTCTTTCTCTTAATGGCGGTAATTGTAAATGAACTACATTAAGCCGATAATATAAATCTTCTCTAAATCTTTTTTTCTGCACCATCTCAAATAAGTCTCGATTGGTAGCAGAAATAATACGAATATCCACTTTCTTTAGTTCTCTGCCCCCGACAGGAAGAAATTCAAGGTCTTGAATAACCTGTAAAAGCTTAGCCTGAATATTAATCGGGATTTCCCCTATTTCATCCAAAAATACGGTACCGCCGTTTGCCATTTCAAGTAGACCCTTTTTTCCGCCTTTGCTTGCCCCAGTAAAAGAACCATCGGTGTATCCGAAAAGTTCTGATTCTATTAATTGCTCCGGTATGGTAGCACAGTTAATGGATAAGAAAGGCGAGTTCTTTCGTAGTCCTCTATCATGAATGTATTTAGCCAATACGCCTTTCCCTGTACCAGACTCCCCTTGAATCAAAATGGTCGCATCAACCATAGAAATCTTATCGCAGACCTCCATTACATTGTTCATCTGTTCGTTGTTCGTAATTACGCTTTCTTTTAAAGAATTCTTTTCACTTAGTTTTTCTGGTTCGTGTTCGTCCGGAATGTATAACCCTTTATAGTTTGGTTCTTGTGCTGTCGTAATAATAAGTTCAATTTCCTGTTCATCGTTGAGTAAAGGAATAGCTGTTGTGATCATTTCCTTTCCAATATATGAAACTTGCTTGATTGTAACCGATTTCTTTTCTTTCAAAACAAAGGGTAAAATACTCGGTTTCCAATATCCTTTGGAGAAAATTTCATTATTATGTTTTCCGATTATTTCGCTTAACTGTTTTCCATAATGCCTTTCATACGCTTTATTTGCATAAATAATGCAGGCATCTTTGTTGAGAACATATATCTCATTAGGTGAATGATCTAAAATTTTTTTCAATATCTCCGTACTCATTTCAATTTTACCTTCATTACTCATTAAGTTTTGCATGAGTTTGCTCCCTTCATCTCATTTAAATGAGTCTATAATAACTGGGATGAGTCAATTGTGGTTAAATTGAGTCAATTATAAATCATATTTATACATTAAAGAAGGGGGGAATAGTAAAATATCGGTAATAATAGGGGGCTGTGGAAATGGCATTATCCTTGCATAAGAGTTAAGGAAAGCATGCTGCAGAAATAAGGAAATATGAAGCCAATCGGCAGAGGAGGTTTAAAAGGAATACCTGTATCCTTATTCAGGGCAAGTCTTTATTTTTATGGATAATAAAAGGAGGAACTGCCATTATGTCGACAAAAGAAGAAATGAAAAGGCTGGACTATACACTACCTTATAAGAAGTATGTGGATCCTGAAGTCATGAAGGAGGAAAGGGAAAATATTTTCTATAAAAATTGGATCATGATTGGTCATACAAGCCAGGTAGAGAAGGTTGGAGACTTCTTTACATTTGATTTGGTCGGGGAGCCGATAATCGTAACACGGGGCAAGGACGACGAGTTGCATGCTTTTTATAATATTTGCCCTCACCGTGGTGCGATAGTCGAGCGTACAGAACAGGGCAATAAAAAAATTCTCCAGTGTATTTATCATGGATGGACATTCCATTTAGATGGTAAGGTGAACAGGACTCCAAATTTCAAAACAAATGATATCGAAAAACCTAGCTGCATGACTCCCATTCGTTTAGAAGTCCATCAGTCGATGATATTTGTAAATCTAAATCAGGATGCACCAGCCTTCGAAACAGATTATCAATCTTTTTTAAATAACATAAATGAATATACATTTCTTAGTTCCTTAAAAAAGGTCAGGGAAAACCGTCGAATTGTTCAAGCTAACTGGAAATCAATCATTGACAATTACTTGGAATGTGATCATTGTCAAATTGCCCATCCTAGCTTCTCGAAGGCCTTCGATTTAACTAAATATAATATTACTCCTTGTGATAATTTTTCCTATCAATGTACAACAGCTAGTGATGAAGAAGAAGGTCCCGGTGCACGTTTTTACTGGGTTTGGCCGAACACCATGATCAGTATATACCCAGGTACTGGAAATATGACGACGAGCCATATTATCCCTGTTGACGAAAAAAGTTCATTGGCAATTTATCGTTATTATTTTGCTGATGAAAACTTGACTGAAGACGAGGAAGATTTAATTAAATTTGTCGATCAAGTGCGGGAAGAAGACTTCGAATTAGTTGAGTTATTGCAAAGTGGATTACATTCCAGGGCTTGTGGAAGAGGAGTATATTCTCCTACCGAGCACGGTTTGAAACATTTTCATCAATTAGTCACAAAGGCGATGCAAAGCTAGTCTGTAATCTATAAATGACCTATGGTTTGATGAAATGAAAGCGTTTTATACGTTGATTAACCGTTAGGGGAATAATATAAAAGCTGGAGCTGAAAGTGAAATTTTTCATAGTATCAAAAAGCAATGAAAGAGGGGTTCTTTTATTATGAAACGATCAAATGTTGATAAAGCAATCTTTTGGCCGGCTCTAGCTATTCTTGCTGCTTTATCAATTCCTGTCCTATTAAATCCTGAAAAAGGGACTGCAATTCTCGGAGATCTTCATCATTTAATTGCCGAGAGTTTGAGTTCATTATATTTATGGGCTGTGGTGGCGGCTTTAGGTTTCTTGATTTGGCTGGCATTCAGTAAATATGGAAAGATAAAATTTGGTGCGCCTGATACCAAGCCGGAATTTTCGACATTCAGTTGGTTAGCTATGTTATTTACGGCGGGAATTGGTGCAAGTATCACATACTGGAGCGCGATTGAATGGGCGTATTATTACACTGCTCCGCCATTTGGGGCCGAACCAAAAACTGCTGCTGCGGCAGATTGGGCATCTACGTATGGATTATTTCATTGGGGCTTTAGCGCATGGGTATTATATTGTCTACCTGCTTTGCCGATTGCCTATAACTTATATGTGAGGAAAAATCCGAGTGTGAAATTGAGTTCAGCGTGTGAAGGCGTTCTCAAAAAGGGAGCAAATAGCTGGTTAGGTAAAGCGATTGACGTTTTTTTCATGGTTGGGTTGGTTGGAGGAATAGGGGCGGCTTTAGGCTTGGGACTTCCGATGATTTCTGAAGGTATTTCTGAATTATTTCATATACCTCGAAGCTTTATGTTAGATATGACGCTAATAGTAGCCTTGACATTAATATTCTGTGTTAGCACGTATTTTGGTCTGAAAAAGGGTCTGAAAAGATTAGCAAACATCAATACGTACCTTTTTTTGGCTCTTTCTGCATTCGTTCTTTTAGCTGGTCCAACTTTGTTTATAATATCCAGATTTACGGATAGCGTTGGGGTTTTATTACAGAACTTCTTTCGTATGAGTTTCTACACCGACTCTGTTGCCAATTCTGGCTTTCCGGAAGCTTGGACGATATTTTACTGGGCCTGGTGGTTTGCTTGTGCTCCTTATATGGGCATATTTGTAGCAAAGATCTCGAAAGGAAGAACGATAAGACAAGTCATTTTTGCTGAATGTATTGGAGGAACAGTAGGGTGTTGGGCGGCGTTTTCCATCATGGGTAATACAGGTCTTTACTTTGAACTTAATAAACTTGTTCCTGTCATTGACATTTTAGAGAAAAAAGGTGGGGAAGCAGCCATTGCTGCCATATATCAGGGGCTTCCCGGCGGCAGTATAGCCTTGTTAGCGATTATGATTATCACCCTTATTTTTCTTTCTGCTACACTGGACTCTTCATCATTCACATTAGCAAGCGCTGCATCAAAAAAGTTGTCATTAGATCAAGAACCAGCCGGATGGCACAAAATATTTTGGGCATTGGTCATAGAGCTCGTAGCGTTTTCCATGATGTTCGGTGGAGGACTGCATGCTCTTCAATCAGTAGTAGTCATTACTTCCGTTCCCCTCATCTTAATAATGGCGATGGCATCGATATCGCTCATTAAATGGATAAAAGAGGATCAGGCAAGAAGCAGCCGTATAGAAAAAACGATCAATGAAGAACCTGCAAAACTAACATCTTAAAAGTATCATTCAAACTGGGAGGATATTGTATAAGGGAATAAACGCCAGCAGGCACCAGCTAAAAAAAAGCTGGTGCCTGTTTGGAGTACGATTAAACCGTACAATATTTTTCGATTTGTTTAAAAGATCTTAAATAATGAATGAGAATATCATAGATGGGGCGGTGTACCAGGTACAAGGCATAATGGGCTCTGTGCGAATCCGTTCACACTCATGCCTGGTGGTATTGCAAGTGCATCACTAAGTGTACTGGATATAGCTAATACGATCTTTATTGAAAGCGGCATATGAAATTGAACAATGGTCCGAAGGTTGGGACATACTTCTGATTGGACCGGGGAAAACGTTAAAACCTAATTGATTTGTAAACAAAAAATATCACTGCATTATTTACCGCAAAGTCGATGATAAATGGCAATTGATTCAGCGGAGCTTTTTGACGGTAGAGGACGTTCAAATACCTATCTGTCCATTAAAGAAAAGATGCACCATATGAATAAAAACAAAAATGCCTCCTCATATTAAAAGAGAGGGGATGTGTCACATGATAAAAAGTATATCAACTTTTCAAGCGACAATGGTGCTGATTCTATCCACTGGATTGATGAACCATGTTATCGTTTTGCCTTCATTGCTTGGGGCATCCGGAAGAGATTCATGGATCAGTAATTTAATCGCCGGGATGCTTTTTCTAATATGGCTTCCCATGGTTTATAGGATCATAAATAAAACAAAGCAACAGCATATCATTGGCTGGCTTCATACTCACAGTCACCCGCTCGCCGCCTGGTCCATAAAAATCCTTCTTTTCTTCTATATTTTATTAAACTTGTTTGTCACTTTATATAGCACATTTTCCTGGGTAAACAGTACTTATATGATTCAAACGCCAGAATATATATTATTTATACCTTTCATCATCCTATGTTTAATTGCTGCCGAGGCTGGGATTAAAACAATAGCAATTGCCGGGGGATTGATTTTGCCCCTTGTTGTGATACTTGGATTTATGATAATGACGGCGAATATACAGTTTAAGGATTACTCCTTGCTTTTTCCTATTTTTGAAAATGGGATTACACCTGTTTGGGACGGGGTCGTAATACTAGGTGGAGGTTTTACAGAGATATTTCTACTCGTTTTGATTCAACAGTTTATAAAGACAGAAATAAAGTTCAGGAGTTTACTTTTTTTAAGTTTATTTCTTTTGTTTATCAGTATGGGACCCATAATAGGCTCCATTACAGAGTTTGGTCCGGTACAGGCTGCAAAAATCAGCAATCCTGCATACGCTCAATGGCGGTTACTAACCATGGGTAAATATTTGAACCGGCTGGATTTTTTATCAATATACCA
Organism: Peribacillus aracenensis; assembly: GCF_025175645.1. Taxonomy (NCBI): domain Bacteria; kingdom Bacillati; phylum Bacillota; class Bacilli; order Caryophanales; family Bacillaceae; genus Peribacillus; species Peribacillus aracenensis. The sequence continues at coordinate 33,270 of NZ_JANZMJ010000020.1, read as the reverse complement.
ATGGCTTTCTGGTGCATTTATCCGTGTATCGTTATCGATATTCCTAATGGGGGAACTGTTTCAATTTAAATCAAAGAAAATAAAAAATATTGTATTGCTTGCTATAGCAGTCTCCTTAATCATTGCGCTTTGTATACCAATCGACATTCCAGCATACAGGGATTTTACGGAAAGATATTATTTTAAATTGAGTGTGATTAGCATTTTGGTCATAACTTTTTTCATTAACATGGTCATTTTTCTAAAAGAAAGGGTGAAAAAGAATGAAGCCTCTATTGAACAAGGCAAATAAGGGGAGTTCTTCGGAGATCCAACTGAAGACGGAATATTTCATTGAATTACTCGGAATGAGCTCGGATGTAAAATTCAAAAAGCATACCATTACATCTGAAGGGAAAACAGATCCGCCCCTTATTTGCACTTTGATTTATTCAGAGGTGTTGGTCGATGTCAAAAAATTGTGGGAATCAGTAGCGCGGCTTGATAGTGCATTCATAAATTCTAAACTGAAGGAAGAAGAGGGTATAGAGGATCCGCAAGAAGAATATAAAGTTACTAGGGTTTTCCCTTCCTCCACTTTAAAAGAAAATGTGGAGGAAAACGTATTTTCCGGGATGGTCCTGATGCTATTTGAAGAATTGGAATTATTATTTATGTTTTCCCTACCAAGCATCCCGAATCGAAGTCCCGAGGAAACAAGTAGTGAAACTTCCATCCGAGGTCCACGTGATGGATTTATCGAAGATATCTCTGTTAATTTAGGGTTGATCAGAAAAAGATATAAAACTGCATCACTCGAAAATCAAGCATTTACGATTGGGAAAAGGAGCAAGACAAAAATCAATTTATTATATGTGAAGGATGTTGTAAATCCTGAAACCATTGAAAAAGTAAAAAGGAAAATCTCCTCAATAAACACAGATATCTTGTTGGGAACTGCAGAACTTGAAGAATTTTTATCAGGCAGTAAGTTCAAACTGATCCCGTTTTTTGATTATACAGGGAGGCCGGATTATGCTGTAGCCAGTTTAAACAATGGGCGCTTTGTCATTTTAGTGGATGGGTCACCAACTGCCTTAATTGGGCCAGGTAATATTACACTCTTGTTAAAAGCCGCGGAAGACCGTCATACTCCTTCTTACTATACAAATTTCGAATATTTCTTTCGTATTATCGGACTGGTAGTATCAATATTTCTGCCAGGTTTTTATATAGCATTAGTATCATTTCAATTAGACCAGCTCCCCTTCTCATTTTTGGCGACGATAACCGTATCTAGATTTGGATTGCCTATATCACCTCAACAAGAGGCTTTCTTGATTTTGGGTTTATTTGAGCTGTTTCGAGAGGCAGGGGTCACTCTCCCAAAAGCAATCGGTCAATCACTGGCTGTTGTGGGTGGATTAATCATTGGTGATGCGGCAATTAGAGGCGGGATTACATCCCCAACGATGTTGGTGGTTGCAGGTACTACTGCGGTAGCCACCTATACATTAATCAATCAATCATTAGGTGGAATTGTAAGCATGGCCAGGTTTTATGTATTATTTCTCTCTTCTATTTTAGGTTTATTCGGATTTTTTCTCGGTGTTTTTTCTATTGTCCTTTATTTATCAAGGCTGCAGGTTTATGGTTTACCCTACTTAGCGCCTATTTCACCAATATCCTGGAAAGATCTAGGGGGCGGTGTCTTTGTGAAACCATATCTTTTTAAAAAGAAACGAGCCGAGACGCTGAATACCAGGGACAATACAAAAGGAAATCGCTAATGAAAGTGATCCTTAGAATTATACTATTTGTATTGAGCCTCGCTCTTTTAAGTGGCTGCTGGGATACCAAGGATATTCAAGATATTCAATATATAAGTGCAATGGGAATAGATTATCAAAATGGTCAGTATGTCATTTATGTGCAGGTGACGTCTTTTGCCGGTGTTGCTAAACAAGAAGGCTTGGAACCAAAACCAACAACTGTTTGGGTCGCCAAAGGGCGAGGGGAAACAATGAACGAGGCCATGAATGACATTTATAAAAAGGCAAACCAATATATATATTGGGCCCATGTTAAATTGATCATTTTCTCTGAAAGCTTACTAAAACATGGATTGGTCAACGTAAACGATCCCATTTTAAGATTTCAGCAAATTAGGGAAACAACTTGGTTATATGGAACCGATGATTCCTTAGAAAAGATCCTTTTTGTCAATAGTCTATTCGGCTCATCGGTACAAACAAGCATTTTCAATCCGGATGATATTTATAAATTAAGATCCTTTGTCGAACCCATCCGTATCCAAAGATTTTATACGCAAAATTATGAAACAGGAATGACAATAAAACTACCGAAGGTTTCGTTGAAAAATGAGGTGTGGAAAGCAAAAGAAAAATCCCAGAACACCGTAAAACTATCAGGGTCCTACCTTATTAAAAATAATAAACTGATGGGGGAGATAGAAAATAAACATCTTGGGGGGATGAGGTGGTTGACAAAATCAACGGTAAGGTCCCCAATTAGAATAAAAATCAACAACAACAAGAATATTCAATTATCGCTAATGAGGCCCAAATTCAATATAAAGCCAATGTATGTAAATGATGAAGTCGAATTTGATATTTCAATTGAAGTAGAAGGTGCCGTAATGGATATGGAAGAAAACATCTCCTTTCCCCACCTTAAAGAAAAAGTACAACGGGCATTGGAGAAAGAAATTAGGGATACTTACAAATATGCTCTTAAAAAAAATATAGACATTTATAATTTAGAAGGAGTTATCTACAGAAAGGATTTGAAAAAATGGAAAGAAGTTTCCAAAGAGGGTTTTAGTCTTAATGAAGAATCCATCCGTAATATTCAGGTGGATGTTACGGTTAAAATAACAGGCGATTATAAATATGAGTACATGAATTGATTCCTTCAGTAGTGAATCGTTGGCTGCCATGACAGAATCTTTCTTCAAAGCCGTTTCCACTGATTATGATATGGCAGCTACTGTAAATGTATATCCAACAACTAACTATGTAAGGATTTATTTTGACTTACATAACGATTAAAGGAAACTCGATTTTACTTTAATAGACCTAAGCGAAATCCATAGACTACGACTTGTGTACGGTTCTTGGCTTTAAACTTTGTCATTAAACTGCTTATATAATCCCTTATGGTATGCTCGCTTAATTGCAATAATTCGGCCATCATTTTATTGTTATGCCCCTCCGCCAGCAAATTTAAAATCATGGATTCCCGTTCCGTTAATTGTAGATCTGTATCAATGGATACCTCATCATCCTTTCTTGATAAATATAAGCCTAACCGTTTTCCGACCTGTTCAAGTAAAGTTAGTTCATCTTTTGAATAATCGAATTCCTCTCCTAATTGATCAAAGGTCAGCCAGCCGAAGACTTGCTGGTCATGAACAATCGGCACAAATATGACAGATGAAAGATTAAACAACGTTATATGTTCCTTTTTAATATAAGGATCGGGATTCTTTAAAAAAACAGGCTTTTTTGAATTGAAAACAAAGGATTGCTTCAAGCTGAGTTGCCCTCTCATGCTTTGAACCTTGGGGAGCTCCTCTCCAATGGTGCCATAAAATTGATTGGACCATGGAATATAAGCATAAAAAACACATCTTTTATAGTGAAAGAACTCTTCACATTTTTTTAGGATATGAGCAAAGTCCTTAATTCCTGATGAGTTAATTAGAAGCTCATCTAACTGGTCTAATAGTTTCAGCCTTTTCAGTTCAGCATTTTCTTCGTGGGTTTTTGAAAGTTGCGTTGGTTCGACATCCATCCATTTGTTATAGCTATGGATGAGATGAGAGAAAATGGATAATAAGAAAAGTAGAATGGGAATGGTTTGGGCCTGTTTCAGGTTGGCCATTAAGGTGACGATGGACTTTTCAAAGATTAATCGGAACATGCTGAAATGTTTCACATTTAAAATGGGTAGATGTGATTGAAGCCAAGTTTCCAGATGCTTATCGTATGTTTCATTTATGTCTTCGATTTTTGGAGCGGATAAAAATAGTAGGAATGATTCAAGTAATGTTTGTATCACCTTACGTTCATTTTCTAATATAAGGGGCTCAAGATTCAAATAAATATTGATATTTTCTTCAATTTGTTTGTTATGGCTTTTTATGAATAATATGAATTGTTGAAACGATATTTCTTCATAAGCATGTGAGGGCTGGATCATACGGGTCTCTTCTCCTTAAACAAAATACCCCTATATAAGGGGGATACTTACCCTATTATTATACAGCATATTATAGGATAGTATTTCAAATTACGAGGAGTAAAATAAAGGCATAGACAGACAATGAAGCTTTTTTTAGCGGCATTCCATTTAAAGGGATGGACAATTGCTTAATTCTGTTTTAATTGCTTGTATAGGAATAATAGTCTAGTGAGAACCTCTAAGGATGAGGATTTCAGTTTCAGAAAAATAAGAAAAGGAGATCAGGTGCAATCATGAGACTTGAAAACAAAGTGGCAATCATTACTGGCGGGGGTACAGGAATCGGGAAAGAAACAGCTTTGCTATTTGCCAGGGAGGGAGCAAAAATCGTCATCACTGACATAAATCAGGAATCCGGTGATCAAGCTGTGAAAGACATTCAGGCAATCGGCGGAGAGGCACTATTCATTCGTCATGATGTCAGCAATGAAGAAGATTGGAAAAAGGTTGCAAAGGAAACGATCGATACTTTTGATAAGGTGGATGTTCTGTTCAACAATGCGGGTATTTATATCATTAAACCGGTTGCGGAGATTGAACTGGAGGAGTGGAATCGTCTCATGTCGATTAACGTGACCGGCGTATTCTTGGGAATGAAGCATATTATGCCACTGATGGCGCTACAAAATAAAGGTTCAGTCATAAACGCTTCTTCCATAGCAGGCTTAATTGGCGCCCCTGGTCATGTATTATACGGTGCAAGCAAGGGAGCGGTCCGGACAATGACTAAAGATGCTGCTATCGAGTATGCTTCAAAAGGGGTCCGTGTAAACTCGATTCATCCAGGATATATCGATACCGGGATGGCGGACTATGCATCTGAACAAACGGGCAGTTCAAAAGAAGAATTAGGTAAAGAATTCCCGTTGGGACATCTGGGCAGCGTCAACAATGTGGCGAATACAGTGCTTTTCATTGCCTCGGACGAATCTTCCTATACTACGGGTACTGAATTTGTAATAGATGGCGGAGCTACCGCTCGCTAAAATCCTTTCTAACGGATAGTAAAAACTAAAAAATAAGGAGTGTTTAATTATGAGATTGGAAAATAAAGTGGCGATCGTAACTGGGGGAGCAAGCGGGATTGGAGCAAGTACGGCTCAATTATTTGCAGAAGAAGGAGCAAAGGTGGTCATTGCCGATTTTGCTGATCATGGACAAGCTGTGTCAGAAGAGTTAAATGGAAAAGGGTATGATACTCTTTTTGTTAAAACTGACGTGACAAATGAAAATGACGTAAAGAATATGATCGAAGAGACGGTTAATAAATATGGAAAACTGGATATCATGTTCGCAAACGCAGGGATTGCAAGAGACGGAAACATCCATGAGTTAAGCTATGAACAATGGCAAAAAACAATTGATATTAATTTATCCGGTGTCTTCCTATCCGATAAATATGCGATAGAGCAAATGCGAAAACAATCTACAGGCGGCGCCATTGTCAATACAGGTTCCATCCATAGCCATGCAGGAAAACCGGGGGTAACAGCCTATTCTGCCGCGAAAGGCGGGGTCAAACTATTGACACAAACGTTAGGTTCGACTTATGCCAAAGATGGCATTCGTGTCAATGCAGTTTGCCCAGGGTATATTGATACACCACTTATTGCGGAAGCACAAGGTGAGATCAGACAAGGTTTGATCGACTTACATCCCATCGGCCGTTTAGGCAGAGCGGAAGAAGTGGCGAAAGCTGTTCTCTTCCTTGCAAGTGACGATGCATCATTTGTTACAGGCACAAGCCTTATTGTAGACGGCGGTTATACGGCCGTATAATAAGGGCAAGTAATGATTATTCGCTAGTTCTTTTAAACAGTCAAGTTCGTTTGATGTGTAATTGCATGATAGAGCTTCTTCCGTAAGATGAGTGGTGTTAGATTACTCAACTCTACTGGAGGGCTCTTTTTTTTGTATATAATGAAAAAATCCCCGGAATGCTAAAAACATTTCCTTGGAAGATGAAACGATACAAGGTCTATCGAGGATACTTTTAAACTCTTTTTGAGTGTGCGGCGATAAATAAGGCCAAACGGATAATTCGATTACGGTCTACATCGCTTAATGGCTCTCTATAACTTTTATATACTTCCGGGTATCTCCCAGTAGGTATATACATCATTTCCTTCCTTTTTATATAAATTATATTTAGTTCGATAATAAAAGTGGAAGTAAATCCAATTAATAGTATTTTTATGATAAAGTTATAAAGTTGATATTTTATTACATAATTTCATTAGGAAGGAACAAAATCTGTTGATAAAGGAAGGGTTAAATGGCGAAAAGAATAGTAGGTAGTATGTTGCTTTTATTACTAGGCATGGTTAGTTTCTCTTTTTTATCTGGCTTAAAAGTTGAAGCGGCAGATCGAGTGCATACTGTATCCTCTCAAGAAACGGTAGAATCGATTGCAGCGATCTATGATATATCGACAGAGCAATTAATGAATATGAATGGTTTACCGGATGAAAAATTATATATTGGCCAGAAGTTAACCATTCAGACTGCTTATACTCGTTCGAACTATCAGTGGTCAGAGAGAGGGAAACAAATTGGGAATTATGCGAAATCTTTTACAGGATTTAAAAAAACGGCTGGAGGAGAGACACCTATCAAAGGGTTTGATTCTAGCGGATTGATTCATTGGGTACTCACCCGACAAATGGTGCCTATCGACCGTTTGTCAGTTGAAGGCTATTATAAGCAAGGAATGGATACAAATACGCCTAAGGCTGGAGATATTATATTTTTTCTGGAAAAGGGAAGTTCAAAAGCCGTGACCGCTGGGATCTATCTGGGGGGAAATCAGTTCATTAATTCAGGATACGGCGCAGAGACAGTTCAGGTGAGATCTACCTCAGAAAAGTATTTTGCACAATACCAAGTCGAGTATAAAACGTATACACCAAAAGGAGAGCATGTCGTTCAAAATAATGAAACACTTAAAAGTATCTCGGATAATTACGGTGTATCGGTGGATACAATCAAAAAGCGTAACGCATTACCAACTGATAACTTGATGCAGGGACAGTATCTTCAAATATACAGCAATCCCGTGTATCCATTTTATACAAATCAAGAGGCTTCCTATGATAAAGCTTATGATGTCATAAAGTATGCCTATACTCTACGTGGATTTACCTATGTTCTTGGAGAATTTGATCCGATGATTGGAATGGATTGCAGCGGTTTTATCTATTGGGCCATGAAGGAGCAGGGCATTTCCCTTAAACGTGTTTCGGCAGCGGACTACTATTCCACGCTGCCGAAACTCAGCGATCCAAAGGCAGGGGACTTAGTATTTTTCAGAGATACAGACTTAAGTCAAGAGATAACCCACGTCGGTATTTATCTAGGGGATGGTCGCTTTATTCATACAACAAGGAATACTGGAGTTCATATATCTGATCTTACTTCAAGTTATTTTACAAAGAAGTTCGAAAGTTTTGGGCAAGTCCAAGTCAATATGGACTAAGATAGCCACGAGAGAGTTAGACTATTTGAATATTCCAGTCATATTATTCATTTAAGGTTAACCTTAAACAAAATCCCGTATACTTTATTGAATACGGGATTTGTGTTTGATCTTCACCTTTAGTTGAAGAAGGAGGCACCATTAACGAACGTTTATGGTGAGAGCGTTTTTAAAAGTTTTCACTTTATGACAGGTTAATTGAAGTAATAATTATCTAGATGAGTTTTGGTTTATGTGTTCTCTCATCATTCTGAGGGGCTCTGTTTTTTTAAATCCGATAAATAATGCTCTACAGGATTGCTAACGGGGCAGAATAGCTCAATAAAAAATAATAAATCCAATTGCACCCTTCCATTTTATTAGCATTTTTACAAAAATAAAAAGTCCCATAAGGCTTTTTGAAATTAACTGAAAATTCAATGTATTATCTATAAATACTAATTTATAATTGTTATACAATTGTAAAATTATACAGTTTTATTTCCGGTATAATGGGAATTATTAGAAGTTTATTGTGGTGTATGAATATTTACAAATATGGGGCCTCAACCATACAAGGCTATTGAATCCTTGTTCGTCCTTTGAACAAATCTACTTTTTTGGCTAGTTCTGGAGAGCTTTTGGGAACAAGTGTTGTCAATTCCTGTGAACTACCCCGTAAATAAATGTCGAATGTAGTAATGATACCCTCAAAAGAATCAACTATTAGAAGTAATGTTTGAGGGTAAAGGTATTAAAAGGGAGGCGAATTGTTTTTGACTATAATAGATATTGACCAATTGCTTTTAGCTACAGAAGAACTTGCTGAAGAGTCAATTCCATTTCATCTCGATGCATTTGATATTGATCAATTATTAGATAAAGCGGATAACTGGTAAAGAAAAGCATACCCGAATGAAGTGAACACAAAAAGATGATCCCGGCAATAGCGTCGGTGGCATTCTATATTATCGCCGGTTATGTACTGGATAAAGTGAAAAATGGTCGGGAAAAATGGATAGGAGGCTTTAGTGGATTAAGTCTTGGATTATTCGTTTATCTCATGTTCCATTATTTTTAGTCTGCCGCTGAAGTATTTACCGGAAGCAATTGGTGGTTCTGCAGTGGGGGTGGTCAATTTAGGGATGCAAGTGGCTGGCTTCATTGCTCCTTTGTCGATTGGTTTTGTCATAGACGCTTTCGATGGTTCATTTAATGGAGCAGTTTGGTGATTGGTTTCATTCGGTGTCGTTTGTTTTATCGCTATTATGACCTTGAAATCTGGAAAGGGAAAATTTCATGACTGAACATATCACAAACAATTCCTGCTGTAAAATAGATTGAAATAAATGCATGAAAAAGTGAGTGTTAGGAATAATAAAAGTTTGTTTGAAATGATATATATAGAGTGCAAAAACTCTACACTCAGATCTTGAAAGCCTGATGTTACTGAATTTCAGTTAACAGGGCTTTTTATTTTTGGATTTTTCGCATACTTTGTTGCTATTTACCAAGTAAAGCGGTGTGGTTGATTTCCCCTCCAGATGCTCGCTTTCCGCGGGGCGGGCGGTGAGCCTCCTCGGCGTAAACGCCTGTGGGGTCTCACCTGTCCCGCTACTCCCGCAGGAGTCTCGCACTTGCGCTCGAGCTTTATTTTTTTTATACGACTTTAGCAATAATGTGCTGCGATTAAACTAAATGGTGAGTGTTAAGATCTATATCCGGAAAAAGGAAAATGCATGTAGCAGTATCGTGCAGAAAGCACTGAAAAACATTCCAGTCGAACCTATCCGTATTGATGAGTTAACAGGAAAAAAGGTTTGCTCTTTTTGTGTTCCGGATGATTTGCCTCGTTTGATGGGAGGGTAAAACTTCAAGAATTGAAGTTGATTTCATAGATGAATACGAAGATTTAAAAAGGTTACATATGCCGATTAAACTATGAAGGTTCCCTATGATATGCCGTTACATTTAATTTATCTCCCTTGTATTCCATATTTCGATGATAACTGAAATGATCACCAGCTATAATATCTGTAGATTGGTATTTAAATATGTCAGGAGATAATAAAATGAATGTTTACAAATTTACACTGTTGATTCTTTTAACGACATTTTTAATGGGGTCTTCTTTTGCGGTGGTTAAAATGGGTCTACCATATTCATCCCCATTATTATTAGCAGCATTACGCTTCACACTTGCTGGATCCATTATGGCGATGATCGTAATCTTATTAAAAAGACCGCATCCAAACTCTGGAGGGGATTGGATCAAAATGCTCATTATCGGCACTTTTCAAACAGCCGGAGTCATGGGGTGCATTTTCCTGAGTTTACGCACGATTACAGCAAGTGAATCCTCCATACTTACATTCACGAACCCGTTACTTGTTGTTGTTTTCGGTACCATCTTTTCACAAACACGCTATAAACTATATCAATGGATTGGAGTTTCATTAGGAATAGTTGGAGTAATTATAACGATGGGAGCTCAGCTTGAATTTAAGGTTGGTATTCTTTTCGGCATTCTTTCTGCTGTTTTCTGGGCCATTTCCACTTTATTGGCGAAAAAATGGGGAGCGATTTCCGATACATGGGTATTATCTGCTTATCAGATGCTTTTTGGCGGTTTATTGCTTTTACTTGGCAGCTTTATTCTTGAAAAACCATTTTTCATAATGAATGGTCATTCGTTGTTCATTTTATTATGGTTAAGTATCATGTCATCGATCGTGCAATTCGCTGTTTGGTATTACCTTTTACAAAAGAGTGATCCAGGAAAAACAAGTGCCTTTTTATTTTTGGCACCTTTTTTCGGAGTATTAACAGGGTGGGCACTATTGGGTGAACCGATATACACTTCACTCCTAATTGGCGGACTGTTTATTATCATTGGCATCTATCTAGTAAATAGCAATTTCCAAAAGGAAAATAAATTCGTTAAAAGAGCTTTATAGTAATCGTATGGATCGTCCTAAGCTGCTAAGGACAGAAGTTCCCTCGTGAAAAAGGCAAGAGCCTCTTTTTTTTTCACGAGGGATGATTAAATTATACCTCTATACAAAAAACTTCCTTAAATCCTTCTTTCCCTTTAGCTGTTACTTTAACTGCGCGAATAGATGGAACACGGACTATCCAGCCTAAATCAAAAAAATGTGTAAGGAGCCCTTTTCCTAAAGCACCGCCAAGATGATGGTGACGTTCACTCCAGTCCAAACATGAGTGGGAAAAGGAACGGCGTTTTTTTCTTAAATCAAGTAAATCTATGCCGAACTCAGTAAAAAAACGATCTCCTTTGGGTGTGACTGTAAACTCTCTCTCTTCTTTTTTCAAATATCCGGCTTTCAACATCGATTCAGCTAATCGGACTCCTAGTTTTCCTGCCAAATGATCATAGCAAGTCCTGGCTTCCTTAAGCAATTTGACTTGGCTTGATTGTTTCAGCGACCGAACTTCAGGAGGTGGGGAAATGGCCAGAAATGATTCTAAAATGTGTGCAATTTCTCCATTTGCTAGCTGATAGTAACGATGTCTTCCGTGCTTTTCAACTTTAACAAGATTTCCTTCCACTAATTTAGAAAGGTGAAAGCTGGCGGTTTGTGGTGTTATTACAGCCATCAATGCTAATTCACCTGCCGTATGAAAACGCCCGTCCAGTAAACTTGCAAGAATTGTTGCGCGTGACTTTTCCCCAAGAAGGGAGGCTATCTCCACCATATTTGGATGTATACTCAAAATAGTTACCAACCTTTCTACCGATGTTTTAGTTTGAATAAGCTGAACGCAAAGTAAATAGCATTAAAAATATGTAAACTTATTTTTCTATTATACAGTACCGCTGCCCTGCTGTATGTTCACGATTCCCGCTGTAAATATTTTTGAAAACGGCCGATAAAAGGATCCATATCTCAGCGCGGGGAGAAAATATAGATTTTAAAAGAATTGACCTTGAAGCCTTAAAATCCGTGGGCCCTCCCGTTTGAATTTCACTTCAGAAAAGCTTGGATGGGTAATTATATAGGTTCAATTGTTTCCTGAATACTGGAAGGTTTTTATTGATGTTAAAGGGGCATCCGTTAAATTGGGTGCTTTTTTTATTGGGGGAGATTATGAAATCAGGAGAGGTTAATAAGAAGACTGTCTATCCTTTGGATAAGCGGTTTTTAATCAAGTATATTCTTTGTGAACTAGGCATACATTTTTACATGTTCACTAACAGGAAACGTTCCTTAATAGTCTTGGAATAAATATCGGTGAATAGTCCCTTTTGTCGAATTTTAGTAGTCAAATAGGAGGGAATGGAGAGTATGAAAATATCAGACATTGGATTTAAAGGCCAAGTATTTGGATTTATAAAGTTCACGCCTTTTGTGGAAAGTTTCTTGTCCGGAGATTTATATATGAATAATTTCAAAAAGTATATTGATATGGAAAGTGCTTCAGGAGAAAAAGGCGTAGGGGACAAATTTGAAGCAGCACATGTTTTTACAGAATTAACAATGAATTTCTTTACTCAAGATGCCCATGAATTAATCATGTCGGGGCGAACTAAAAAATTGAATTTCAGAAAAAATATAAATGAAAAAAGACCATTATACTGTATGTTTGCAATTGTCGGCGAAATGTTAAAAGTGGTTAAGGAGGATGAAAAGTATTACTATACCAAATTTGATTTACCTAAAGAACAAATCGATAAAATGATCAGGGAGTTCGGAGATAGCTTGATTTTTGTTACCCCATCGCAATTTATTGACAGAATTACTAGAACACTCAATGAAAAAGGTTATGCTTACAGAGGGGGCTTGGTAAGATATGATGATTATAACATCAATTCCTCAGCTAGGATGAGCTCTTATAAGAATCAAGGGACTGATATTTATTTTTGGAAAGATAAATATTTTGAAAATCAATATGAATATCGCATAGTCCTCACAGATCAAGAAGTTGACGAAGCTTTAATCGTGAACGTAGGTGATATTTCAGACATTAGTACAATATTTAATGCAAATGAATTTTTCAGTGATAAATTTGAAATAAGATTACGAAAGAAAGGAAATCTAAGCATCCATTAAATTGGGTGCTTTTTATTTGGCAGGAGGGATAAAGAAAATATATAACTTTTTAATTAGAAGTGTTAAATTAAACGGAAATTCCAGGATTATCGCATATACAAAGGGGTTAATACTTCATTTATATTCACTAGTATTGGTCTTGTCTGTTTGGTTTATATCAGTTTCAGAGAGGTTTTTGTTGAATGTTGGACTCTATAGAATGGCGCTCTCTTAAAAGATCCTAAATGGTTTAAAGTCAAAACGCGGAAAACATACGTTAAGCAAATTTCGACAACGTAAATGCAATGGTGATTAGTGGTTATTTGCCATTTAAGTTTTTATGCAATATAAAGTCGATCACTTTAAAAGAATGTACTGCGGCTATTTGATCTGCCCTTATAGGGGAGTGACTTTTGAAGGTGCTTCCGTGTTTGGCTCAACAGAAACCTATTCTTTAAAGGGAATTCCTTTTTTTTGTAGGGAAAGTAATGATTTAATGCCGACTTTATTTCCTTTTTTAACAGCAAATAACTGGATATCTGATGTAAATTATTGTAATCTACAAAAGTATGTTTTTCCTAATTGTAAAGGGGGACCATAATTGAGTTCAACAAATAATAAACAGACAACGATTGTTGCCCTTTTGCTTGCGGGTACGTTTATAGCGATCTTGAACCAAACATTAATGATTACCGCGATTCCTCCTGTAATGGAGGAAATGAATATAACGGCAAATAGTGCACAATGGCTAACAACCGTTTTTATGCTGGTTAATGGAATCATGATTCCTGTGAGCGCGTTTTTACTGGAGCGCTTTACCACCAGACAGCTCTTCCTTTCAGCCATGGGGATTTTTGCTACCGGTACATTGGTTGCCGGGCTAGCTCCTAATTTTGGAATGCTGCTGCTTGGAAGGATGATTCAGTCGGGCGGAGCCGGAATTATGCTCCCGTTAATGCAAACAGTCTTCCTAATGATTTTCCCTATTCATAAACGGGGTGCAGCCATGGGACTGGTCGGACTGGTCATTTCCTTCGCGCCGGCTATTGGGCCCGCTTTGTCGGGCTGGGTTACGGAGACCTACTCATGGAGGGTATTATTCTTTATCATTCTTCCAATTGCCATTATTGATATCATAGTTGCGTTCTTCGCTTTAAAAAATGTAACAGAAGTTACACGGCCAAAAGTGGATGTGCTTTCGATTGTTTTATCTTCCGTAGGTTTCGGTGGATTATTGTATGGATTTACAGCTGCAGGTAATTATGGCTGGACAGACGAGAGTACCATCATATCTCTAGGCATTGGAACAATTTCACTTGTTTGGTTTATCAAAAGGCAATTGCGATTGAAGCATCCTATGTTGGAGTTCCGTGTGTTCACGTATTCATTATTCCCGATTGCTATTATTATAGGAGCCATTACCTTTATGGGTCTGATAGGTGCCGAAACGCTCATCCCGCTATTTATGCAAAACATGCGAGGATTTACTGCGTTTGAAGCTGGATTGGCGATACTCCCGGGAGCACTTATTACCGGGTTAATGTCCCCGTTCATCGGACGTATTTTTGACCGGATTGGGGCCAGGTGGTTGGTAATTGGCGGATTACTCCTCATAACCGCTTCATCCTTTACTTTTATGGATGTTGGTCCTTCGACAAGTTTTACATTTATAATGGTCATGTACAGTATTCGGATGTTCGGATTAGCCATGGTTATGATGCCCGTTTCAACGGCCGCCTTAAACCAGCTGCCTAAACGGTTAATCGCCCATGGTGCAGCAATGGATAATACGATGAAAATGATTGCCGCTTCTGTAGGTACCGCAATACTTGTTACTGTGATGACATCAGCTACAGAAAATGCTCAGCAGCGTCCCGAGATAGTACACCCTGATATGTATGGCGCGCAAATCTCATTTATTGTCATCGCTGTACTTTCGTTAATTAGCTTCCTCATTTCTTTTAAAATAAAGGACCAAAAATCAGCAGGAAAAGAGTTCGGAGAAAAAAATTAAATATTTGAATGATTCTTTTTAAACTAAATCTCCTTTTTTTCTCCGCCAGAGTAGAAACGATAGCAAAAATATTCAGTTTTTATGATTAGCGATTAATGATCAGTGATTTGCAGCTGACAATGCATGGTGATGATGTTTTCGAGGTTTCGGTCCATCCTGCTTGATGTTCAAACGTCTGGATGTTAGTTCACCCATTAATTAGGGATGCAGCATACCCGTTGTTCAATAATCGAAAAAATCGTATCCTTATCAAAAAAGTCGGTCACGATTGTTGCTCGGAAAATAGTTCTTTACTAATATCAAAATTAACCCTCAATAGAAAACCTATTAATAGATAAAGAATAGACGAGAAAAGGTTCATTTCTCGTCTTATACTATTTTATGTAGTTTAGGTACTGTTTAACCCGCAATTTTCATTCCGAGAAACCGTTCTTCATCGTGGACATGATTTGTAAAACCTCCAAGAACTACTTGTAATGAAAGTGACTTCAACATCTTCAATGCTATGCGTTTCTTTATCAATTTCAAGAACAATCCCTACATTTTTGTGGATTTCAAACATTGATGGCCCTTGAGGAATGCTTTCCTGGATCAATATGACGGGTTCAATCAAAATCCTTTTCTACCTATTAACGGGAAAAAAGACGATCATATTCAATATAAAGGTCTCGCTCTTTTTAAGGATGATCTCTACATAGGAGAGCTTTCCAATAAGGACAGTTATGTATTTAAATTCTTTTACGAAAAGACTATGATGGTATCATCGTGAAGGCGTATCGACTATCTATCGAATGAATAATATCAAAACGAAAACAATCACCTTATGATAAGGTGATTGTTTTCGTTTTGATTGTATAAGTAAAGCAAGAAATAAACAAGCAGCCAAGTTTTTTTTTAAGAAAGCCTTGGCTTTTTCGCACGTTTCTAAGCCGCGTGTGTTAATAGTAAACAAGAACCTAGAATATCCCATCGCTATCCAAGAGTTAAAAGAAGAAAGACAGATGCCGGAAGGTATCCAACTAAGGCAAGTTAAATATCTCAACAATATCGTGGAGCAGGGATCATCCTTTATTAAAAAACGAATTCGCCTGATGCTTGGGTTAAAGTCCTTAGGGTCTGCCAAACGAATTATTGCGGGGATAGAGGCTATGCACATGATCAAAAAAGCAGACTCTTCAAAGGGAGAAGTCTGTCCAAAATCAAAAAGAATTCATCCATCAACTGTTTGGACTAGTTGCTTAAGACCAGGGGTCACTAGAAATCTTTTGCTTTTTTATATTTTCTTCAAGTATTTGCACCAGAACCCTATTAATGTAGATGTTGATATGATCCATTTTTTTCGGCCTTTAAAATCCATTCATTTTAAATGGGAAAATGGTAAAGTTAGGAGGGGATTGAAGTTTTCTTTAGAATACGGACCCTCTCTTCAATCGGTTGTACCTACCGAATGGAAGGAGGGAAATCAAAAAATTAATATATTAATAAATTAATTTTTTGATATATGGTAGTAAAAGTAAATGTAAGACTTAGGAAGAACTTAACAAAAAGGCTTTGCGGAGGAGGAACACATGTGGGCAATTACCTATCCATCAGTGAAATGGCTTCCATTCACAGTATCTCAAGGCAAACACTCATTTATTACGATAAGATCGAATTATTTAAACCTGTACATATCGATGAACATGGTTATCGGTATTATAGTGCAGTTCAGATTCCATTTCTAAGGGAAATTTGCTTTTTGAAGTCGATTGGCATCAAACTGACTGATATTAAGGACCATATAGGAAATCGGAATTTAACTACTGCCATGTCACTTTTGGAGTTCCATCAAGAATTCATAGATAAAGAAATAATTGCCTTGATGAATACACGTACATTTATTCAACAGAGATTAAGGAAATATTCAGAAGCCAAAAATATTAAAGTTGAATTGGATAAACCTATTATAGAAGAATTTCCTGAAAGGCATGTCTTATTTATACCATTTGAAAATAAATTGTGCCGAGAAGAATTACATTTAACGCTGATGAAAGCGTGGAATGTATTAAGTAAATATGAGATGCTTCCTTCCGAGGGATTTGGTACGGTTATTTTAAAGGATAAGCTTGGAACGGATGAAGTTTTCGAGGGTGCGGGAATATATACTTCATTACCTTTTATAGATCCTGATATGGATAATATAATGACGTTGCCTGCTGGGCAATATGCATGTGTGTATAAATATGGAATGCCATATAACATTGAGTTTTTGAATGACTTGGTTCAATGGATCGGTGAAAATCAGTATAGAATTGTAGGGGACATAGTAGACGCTTGTTTATTGGATACGACCTTTTACGAGAATGATAATAGTGTTGATTTTTGTCAGCTGCAAATCCCTGTAAAGAAAATTACTTGAATTTTCAAATATCCATTGACTGTATAGTAGAAATACACTTTAGAATATCATTTGTAACCGATAACATATGTTATTTGAATTTGAATGATACATAGGATATTGATCATAAAGTGATAGGGGGATTTTTTATGTCTGAAAAAATGAATAAAGTGACAGATTTACGTTCTGCGTTGGAACTACTGAAGTCTATTCCAGGACAATTGATCGAAACAGATGAACCCGTCAATCCACATGCTGAATTATCTGGGGTTTATCGTCATGTCGGTGCTGGTGGAACAGTAATGCGTCCAACAAAAATCGGACCTGCCATGGTTTTCAATCATGTATTGGGACATGAAGATTCAAGCGTGGTGATTGGACTTTTAGCCAGCCGGGAAAGAGTCGGCCTCATGCTGGATACAAAGCCGGAGCGACTGGGGTTCCTTTTAAATGAAGCTGTTAAAAATCCAATTGATCCAATCACCATTTCAAATGATAAAGCGAAAGCTCAAGAAGTGGTCCACTATGCAGAAGATCCTGATTTCGATATCAGAAAGTTAATACCTGCGCCTACGAATACAGAGGAAGATGCAGGCCCGTATATCACCATTGGCATGTGCTATGCCTCCGATTCAGAAACGGGTGAATCTGATATAACGATACATCGATTATGTTTACAAAGTAAAGATGAGATGTCCATGTATTTTGTTCCTGGCCGACATTTGGAAGTTTTTCGTGAAAAGGCTGAAAAAGCAGGAAAACCGTTACCAATTTCCATTAGTATCGGTGTTGACCCTGCTATTGAAGTCGCTGCTTGTTTTGAAGCACCTACGACTCCCCTTGGCTTTAATGAGTTGAGTGTTGCAGGGGCGATCAGGAAAGAAGCGGTAGAATTGGTCCAATGCTTAACCATTGATGAAAAAGCTATCGCGAATGCTGAATATGTAATAGAAGGTGAATTGGTTCCCGGAGTGCGCGTTCGGGAAGATCAAAACACTAATACTGGAAAAGCAATGCCAGAATTCCCTGGTTATACAGGTTCAGCTGTTGCGGAACTGCCTCTAATCAAAGTGAAAGCTGTAACGCACCGTGTCAATCCGATCATGCAAACAGTTATTGGTCCAAGTGAAGAACATGTGAATATGGCTGGCATTCCAACTGAAGCAAGCATTCTGCAAATGGTGGAAAAGGCCATGCCAGGCAAATTATTGAATGTATATGCCCATACTTCAGGAGGAGGTAAGTACATGGCTGTTCTTCAATTCAAGAAAAGTCAGCCAAGTGATGAAGGGCGCCAAAGGCAGGCTGCACTATTGGCTTTCTCTGCATTTTCTGAGCTTAAGCATGTATTCATAGTGGATGAAGATGTGGATCCCTTCGATAGTAATGATGTTTTATGGGCGTTAAATACTCGTTACCAAGGTGATGTTGATACGGTTTTCATTCCTGGAGTGCGCTGTCACCCGTTAGATCCTTCACAAGATCCCGCATACAGCCCTACCATACAGGAAAAGGGGATTTCCTGTAAGACCATTTTTGACTGTACAGTACCGTTTCATTTAAAAGATGAATTTAAACGGTCTGAATTTAAACAGGTAGATCCAAGGCGATTTGTGCCTGGATTCTCCAATGTATAAGTTCTATATACTTTAAAGTTTCGTTTCAATGAATTTTGAATAAGGAGGGGAATTAATGAAAATCATTGTTGGGATAACAGGGGCGACTGGAGCCATTTTCGGAATTAGGATTCTTCAGATGCTTAAAAGCAGTGAAGTGGAGACCCATTTAATCATGTCCCCTTGGGCACATGCCACCATTCAACATGAAACTTCATATTCTGTTAAAGACGTGGAGGGATTAGCTGATCATTCCTATTCTTACAAAGATCAAGCAGCTAGAATATCAAGTGGATCTTACCGGGTTGATGGCATGATCGTAGCACCTTGCAGTATGAAAACACTAGCTTCCATTCGCATGGGACTAGCGGATAATTTATTAACGCGATCTGCTGACGTCATGTTGAAAGAAAGAAAAAAATTATTACTAATGACAAGAGAAACCCCTCTAAATACGATTCATTTGGAGAATATGACGGAGCTTTCCAAAATGGGGACTATTATATTCCCTCCGATGCCGGCTTTCTATAATCATCCTGAGAATGTTAACGATATCATTGATCATCTTGCTTATAGGGCGTTAGATCAATTTGAAATCGATATTCACGGTGCAAAACGTTGGGACGGAATGAAAAATCGTGTCAAATTATAACAGAATAGACAGGGGACTGTGTTAATTACTTAGGGAATTAGGAAAAAGGTGAAAAAATGAATGGGATGGAAATGACAGAAGAGGTATTCGACTTGTTAAATGGTAAAGAACTTGTCGACAAGCAGCATGAAGCCATGATGCTGTTGACAGTAAGTGAAGGAGGGTGGCCACACACTGCAATGATTAGTGTGGGTGAGATTGTAGCGGTAAGCCGGAAAGAATTAAGAGTTGGCCTATGGCCGGATACTTCGACTACAGCCAATGTCATTCGTACCCAAAAAGCTACACTGGTTTTGTTTTGGAAAGGTAAAGCACAATATATTCGACTTTCATTAGAGAGATTAAAAGAGCTGCCAAATGCCCAACACCAAAGAGAAAGATTCTACGCCAAAATTGTGGAGGCACGGGAGGATATTGCTAAGTATGCCGAATTAACCTCTGGAATTAAAATAAACTTGAAAAACCCTAAAGAAGTAGTTGAACGATGGAGGGAGACCATAGAGGATCTTCTTCAATAAAATTTCCGGGTACTAAATTTAAGTTTCTGAGAAATCAAAATTATCAAATTACAGTTGAAAAAATAAGAACTTCATGTAAAATGGAATCATTACATGTATTTATATCATGCCTATTCATTAATCATTAAAAAAAGCCCTTTTTCAATGAAAATTAATGAACGGACTGGCTATCTTAATTTCTCGATCAAGTTACCTTGATGGTGGAGTTGAGATAGCTTTTTTTTATTAAATATGTAGGCTGGTTTATGTTAAAAACCGTGAAATGGAGGAGTGTTAATATGGAAATGTATGTAAAGGAATTGGGGAATCATAGAATTCAAATTGCAGATTATCCTGGAACGAAAGGGCCAATCATCGCTATACATGGCTTAACGGGTAATCATAAGCAAATGCATTATTTTGCAGAAATGCTAAAAGGAGAGTACCGAGTCATTTCCATTGACTTGAGAGGGAGGGGGAATAGTTCAGAAACAGATGAGCATACTTCTCTTTTTAAACATGCAGAAGATATTATTGCGTTAATCCAAGAATTAGACATTGAAAATCCAATTTTAATGGGGTATTCAATGGGGGCCTTCATCTCAAGCGTTGTAGCTAGCGAGTTAACCTCGGTACAGGCCCTGATATTATTGGATGGTGCGGCCACTTCCTCTCAACAACAAAGGGACATCGTACAACCATCACTAGGACGATTAAGTAAAGAATATGAATCTCAAGAAAGCTATATTGCGGAAATTAAGCAAATCTATAGCCGTTTGGGTATCAAATGGACGGATCATCTGCAAAGTGTGGCGGAGTATGAGGTTCATGAAGTGGATGGTCACTGGGAGAATAAATCATCAGAAGATGGCATTCTTGCAGACTTCAATAGTTTTTATTCTTTTGTCCCAAAAGAAGTTTGTAGACAAATTTCCTGTAAAACCTTATTGGTTTATGCCAGTGGAAAGATAGGGGACTTTCCTCCATTATTTTATGAAGAAGCCTATGAAGATACGAAGAAATATACACCTGATATTGAAACGATCGTTTCAACTTGTAACCACTATACAATGGTGTTTGAAAATAGGGCGGAGATTAACAAAGAGATAAAGTCTTTCTTAAAACGAATTTGATTTTTTTGAAGATATTTTTAAAAAAATATTGTAATTGACAGAAAATAGTGTAATATTATGAATATATAATAAACTTAATTATTGCCTATTCATTAGCTATTAAAAAATAACCTTTTTTAATAACAACTAGTGAACAACTGGCTACCTTAAACACCTGCTGTCAATTATTGATAGTGATGTTTAGGGTAGCCATTTTTGTCGTGATAATGTAAACGCTTAATGAATTTGGGGGTTTTACCGTTGAAAATCATTGATTTAACATTGGAACTTTACGATGGTCTAGTTACAAATAATGATTTACCTGCAATAAGCATTAAAGATGAACCTCTTGAACATAAGGGGAAATATGATTCACTTCCTAAAGGATACCTTTCCAAGTTGATTTCTTTTTCTGATCATAGTGGGACACATGTCGATGTGGCTTCACATTACTCTGAAAACGGGGAGTCGGTTGAAAACATCAATCTGAAGAATATGTTTGGGGATGCTCTCATACTGGATGTAAGCATGTTAAAAGCGTCAGATGAACCTGTTACGAAAGATTTACTTGAAAAGGCGGAACGCAGGCAGGGAGTATATGTTGAAAAAGACGATATCGTCCTCATCAGGACATGGGGAAAATCATGGGGGGAAGATGGCTTTTTTGAAGCGCAGGCCTTAGATGATAGTGTGGCCCAATGGTTTATTGAAAAGCAAATTCATATTGTCGGGGTGGATTTGTCCAATGCCGATTTTAATCAGGGTTCAGGAAGTGGTATTCATCAAAAATTACTAAACAATGATATATATATCATTGAAAACCTAGTGAATCTGGAAAAATTGCCTAAGCATTCTCGCTTTCTGTTTTTCGGGATTCCATTAAAACTAAAAAATGCAACAGCCTCACCTATTAGAGCACTATCGATACTTGACTCTCAATTAATTTAAAGAGGTGCAGACAAATGAGCGAAGGATTATCGTATTTTAAAGAAGTTTATGATGTGGTACCAGGCTGGGTGCAAAAAATGTATGATTATAGCCCCAATGCACTTGATCACTACACAAACTTACGCAGTAACATCATGCAAGAGGGAGCTTTGACGAAGAAGGAGAAAGATATATTACTGGTAGGCATGAATGCTGCGAGGTTGTATGAACGGAGTATGGTTTACCATACAAAAGGGGCAATGGATGGTGGAGCAACAATACCGGAACTGGTGGAATACCTAATTGTTTCATACTTATATAACGGTACTGAAGCATTAAAAACAGGAATAAAGTCTTTGGAGTATGCCCTTACCCTTAAAGGCATTCGATATCCCGAGGTAAGTGGCCATCAAGGAACAGCAGAAGAAATACTGCTTTATATGATTGAGCTATTAGGTGATGACGATACTGCATTCGTCTCTTACGTTTTGAAACTGGTTAAATCTGAAGACCAAAACTCCCTCAAAGATTATATATTGAGTGATTCAGTCGTTCCAAAAAGGTTAAAACTTATCCTGATGACAGGAATATTCATTACAGAATTAAAAGGGGAACAGGTTGGGGAATGGATGGAAGAGGCAAGGTTAAATGGGGCTTCAGAAGAACAATTAGCGGAAGTGGGACTAATTTGCTTATTGACTGCTGGAATACCTGCTTGGTTTGAGGCAAGTGATTCATTAATTGAAAATAAGTAAAGTGAGATTGGTGGGGAAAACATGACGAAAGTACATCAAGATATAGAAGCAGCTTTATCTTGTGTGAAGAACGGTCATACATTAATGGTAGGTGGATTTGGCTTGATCGGTGCCCCTCTTACATTAATAGATGGTTTGGCCAAAAAGGATGTAGCAGGCTTGACTGTAATCAGCAACAATTTAGGCGAGAAAGGGAAAGGCCTGGGAGCTCTCCTAAGTCAGAAGAAAATAAAAAAGGCAATCGGTTCTTATTTTACAAGCAATCGTGAAATTGGGGAGTTTTACCAACGTGGTGAAATTGAGTTAGAACTATTACCACAGGGGACATTAGCGGAATCCATTCGTGCTGGCGGTGCTGGCATAGGCGGTTACTATACGAAAACGGGTGTAGGGACGGATTTAGCAAAAGGAAAAGAAGAAAGGGAAATAAATGGGGCTACATATATTTTTGAACCTGCCATAAGAGCAAATGTAGCTTTGATCAGGGCATGGAAGGCAGATACACTTGGTAATCTTGTTTATTATAAAACGGCTCGAAACTTTAATCCGGTTATGGCAACAGCCGCAGATGTCGTAATTGCAGAAGTGGATGAGATAGTTGAACCTGGAGAGCTCTCGCCAGAGGAAATTGTAACACCGCATCTATTCGTCGATGGAATTATTAAGGCAAAGAAAATCCTGACGAAGGAAGGTGTGAAAGATTATGGGTGAAAAAGAATTAATGCAAAATATGATAGCAAGACGCGCAGCAAAAGAATTGACGGGTCCTTGTATAGTGAACCTTGGAATCGGGATTCCGACCTTGGTTGCAAAATACATCGATGATGAAAATGTTTTTTTTCATACGGAAAATGGATTATTAGGGGTTGCAGAAGTGGATGAAGATAAAATCGATCCCAATTTAGTTAATGCAGGCAAGTTACCAGTAGGGGAATCTATTGGTGCATCATTCTTTAATAGTGCAGAATCGTTTGCAATGATCCGTGGAGGACACATTGATGTTGCTATCTTAGGTGTTTTGCAGGTAGGTCAAACCGGGGGAATTGCAAATTGGGCGGTACCTGGCAAGAATATCATGGGTGTTGGAGGAGCGATGGACCTGTTGGTTGGCGCCAAAAAAGTGATCGTGACAATGACACATACAAGTAAGGAAGGTAAAAGTAAAGTTTTAAATGAATGTACCTACCCCATTACTTCCACTAGAAGCGTTGACTTGATCATCACCGAGTTGGCTGTCTTTGAAGTTATTGACAAACAGTTGAAACTGATTGAATTAATGCCCGGTGTAGCGATCGAAGAAGTAAGAGCAAAAACAGAAGCGGATTTTATCTATTAAATGTTAAAAAGGTGGATTAAATGAAAATACGTTCAGTTGAAGTATACATTATTGACTTACCCACAATTCGTCCTCATCAGCTTGCCATGCATACGATCGTGGAACAAACGATCATTCTTGCCCGTGTCATGGATGAAGAGGGTGCGGAAGGTTGGGCAGAGGTGGCGACAATAGGCGGGGCTTCATATGGTGAGGGGACGCCTGAGGCGATAAAAGTGAATATTGATACTTATATCGCCCCACTTATCATTGGTAAAAACCCAGTCCATTATGACAAAATCATGCATGAAGTTTCACTAAATGTTAGAGGGAATAATTTTGCCAAGGCTGTCGTTGAATCAGCCATGGTTGATTTAGTAGCAAGAAGGAGGAACATCCCTGCCTATGAATTATTCGGAGGGCAAATTCATAAATCCTTGCCGGTGGCATGGACTTTGGCAAGTGGGGATACGAATAAAGATATCGAAGAAGCGAAAGAATCCTTACACCAAAAACGTCATAATATCTTTAAATTAAAAATTGGAAAAGGTAATCCATATAAAAATGTGGATCATGTATTGAAAATTATTGAAGCCGTAGGAGATCAAGCACGCATTACGGTTGATGTTAATCAAGCATGGGATGAAACAACGGCTACGTATTGCATTGAAGCTTTACAGGAAGGTGGGGTTTCCATGGTCGAACAGCCGCTTCCAGCCTGGAATAATGAAGGGATGTCACGGTTGACCGATCGTTTTAAGGTCCCGATCATGGCCGATGAATCATTGAATACTTTACAAGATTCTTTCCAAATAGCTAAACATAGAGCAGGAAATTCTTTTGCCCTGAAAATATGTAAGCATGGTGGAATGACCCAAACGAAAAAGGTGGCCGCGATTGCTGAAGGTGTAGGTTTTGGTTTGTATGGCGGAACGATGATTGAATCATCATTAGGAACCGCAATTTGTGCACAACTTTATTCAACCATTCCGAAATTCGAATTCGGTACTGAATTATTTGGACCGTTACTTTTTAAAGAAAATATTACGCTAAACCAAATTAAATATGAGAATTATGAAATAATCATCCCGGATGGGCCAGGATTTGGTATGGAGATAGATATGGAAAAAGTAAAACATTTTTCAAGAGATCTTTAATTAATATAAACTGGAAAGGGGACTATGGAACACCACCCACTAGTTTATGCAAGTAATCTTGAGAGGATGTAGTTTTATATGGGACAGCCAACATTATTAATCACGGCCTATGCGAAGGCACCGCAAAATACGAGCATGTATGAAAATTATAAATACGCTGGGATGGTACTTGAAATTCACAAAGAAAGTCACATTATCATCAATGCAGAATTTACGTTTTTAACAACTTTGGCCCAGGATTTTTTTAAGCGAATGATCGTTGGTTTCGATTTTAGTAAAGATATTGATTCCTTAATCGAGAATATTAAAACGGACTTTTTAGCTCCATCGCAGCAGTCGGTGATTGTTGCCTTGAAAATAGCTCACCAAAGATATAAGGATAGTTTAGAAGAAAGAAATAAAAATGGCAGGGGGTAGAAAATTGAGCAATGTAGTTATTATAGACTCGGTTCGCACCGCTATAGGGAAATTAGGTGGAGCATTGGAAAATGTTCCTGCAGATTTCCTAGCAGCAGCTGTCCTTGATGAAGTTATCAAGAGAGCGGATATTTCTAAAGAGAGTATTGATGAAGTGATAATGGGACAAGCCAAACAAAGTTCAGACGCCTCAAATTTGGCAAGGGTTGCATCTCTCCGGGCAGGTTTTCCTGTGGAAGTACCAGGTTATACCGTTCACCGACAATGCGGATCCGGCATCCAGGCGATCAATTCTGCCAGTCATCAAATACAATGCGGATTTGGAGAGGTAATCATTGCAGGTGGAGCGGAATCAATGAGCACGGCGCCATACTATATGAGAAATATCCGTTTTGGGTTGAAATCAGGCAATGGACAGTTATTGGACCCGAATACGGAAAGCCAGCCAGGTTCACAGCCCATTGAAGATTACGGTATGTTAACGATGGGAATGACAGCAGAAAATCTGGCTGAAAAATATTCCATTTCAAGGACTGAACAAGATGAATTTGCTTTAAGGAGCCAAGAAAATGCAAGACGGGCAATTTCTGCTGAAATATTTTCGAAAGAAATCGTTCCCTATCAAATTAAAACGAAGAAGGGTGTAATCGAGTTCAATGTGGATGAGCATCCAAGAGAAACCAGTCTGGAAAAATTGGCTAGTTTAAAACCGGTTTTTAAGAAAAATGGAACGGTAACCGCTGGAAATAGTAGTGGAAGAAATGATGGTGCATCCGCTCTGATACTTATGTCGGAAGAAGCAGCAAAAAGGCATGGTAAAAAGCCAATAGCAAGAGTGATAGCTCAAGCAGCAGCAGGAGTTTCCCCAAACATTATGGGGATCGGACCTGTCAACTCTACCTTGAAAGCACTTCATATGTCTGGTTTGACATTGAATGATATTGATCTAATTGAACTAAACGAGGCATTTTCTGCACAAGCTTTAGCGGTAATTAAAGAATTAAAGCTTGATATAAATAAGGTAAATCCTAACGGTGGTGCAATTGCCATGGGACATCCAATTGGTGCCACAGGTGCAATTTTAGCAACAAAAACGATACACGAACTAGAAAGAACAGGGAAAAGGTATGGGCTCATCACTTTATGTATTGCAGGTGGGTTAGGAATTACAACAATTATTGAAAATACTCAGATATAAATGAACATTTATTAAAAAATTATAAAAATTGGGGGAAGTAGAAATGAAGAATCAAAAAGTAATCGATGTTTATAATGGATTGGTAGTTAAATTTAAGGAATTAGTTAGTGAATACGAAATTGATCATAATGACTATCAAGCTCTTGTTGATTGGATGGATCAACTAGGTAAAGCAGGAGAAATTCCGTTGTTTATGGATGTTTTCTTTGAAACTCATGCACTTCAAGAAATGTATAAAAGTGTAAAAGGGACTGAACCTACTATTCTAGGACCTTATTACATTGAAAATACACCAGTCGTTCAAAATCCAGGAGTGATGCCACAACGTGAAAATGAACCGGGTGACGCCCTTTACTTTTCAGGATCTGTGAAAGATGTAAATGGAAATCCGTTGGCAAATACAAAAATCGATATGTGGCAGGCAGATGCGAATGGTGAATACTCATACTTCTCTGAAGGTATTCCAGATGATAATTTACGTGGTGTATTTTACACTGATGCGAATGGTGATTTTGAAATTAAAACAGTTGTACCGGGTAATTATTCCATTCCAACAGATGGACCTTCGGGTCAGTTCTTAAAGTGGATTGATCATCATTCATATCGTCCAGCACATTTGCACCTGTTATTCCAACCGGAAAATGGCGATAGATTAGTAACACAAATTTATTTTGAAGGCGATGAATATTTAGAAGATGATGTTGCACAAGGTGTTCGCGGAAGCTTAATTACGAAGTTAGATAAACATGTTGGTGCAGAAAAAGGACTGAAAAATGACTTTTATACTGCTCATTTAGATTTTGAACTTAGATTACAAGATAAACCTGTTTTCAATAAAGCTATTGTGAATAAATAATTGTTTAAATCAGTGGCAATTTACATGACATAATGTCGAAGAAAAGGGTCAAACCCCTCAAACCGAATATATATTGCTTTGAATAATTAAAAAGATGATCTGTATTTAATACAGCGGCTGTAATTGCTTCAGCAATTACGTGAAATGGTTGTTCAACAACTAAATCGGTCTCTCAAAAGAAAACAATACAGATAAAAATCAAAATTAAAAAGTAGAGAAAACGCCAGATGAGTCTTATTCAAAAGTAATTTAAATTTCCCTTGATGATTCCTGTGTTTTCAGATTGGTATTACTAATATGATGATGATTTTTGCAAAAAAAATACTTTTCAAACAATTTGAGGGGGAATTAATGCATAGTGTTATTGCTGTCAAATTTTACCGATAAGTATGTAGGTGAAAAGAAGGTTGCTGATGTCGAAGAATTAACATGAACTTATATACAAAGCGATGTTTTTCTGCGAGTAGACTAGGATATACTAAGTAAACAGCATACATTGTATCTCTAGGATTCAAAGGAGGATAGAATTCAGCATCGGGAGAATTAGTATATCGTTCTACTAAATATTAAAACAACGCTAACTGTCATATCCATAGTTGCCCTGATAGGAGATTTGGCCTTCCCAAGCAAGTGGATTTTTTACAGGACGCTTTTCATCTGAGGACAAGTCCAACAACGTCGATATCGTTCGAGTCTACTCTAAAGTGACACTAACTGGGGAACGTTTATGACGAGCAGGAGAGTTAGCTAAACAAAAAGGAGTCGAATATAATGCCAATCATATTGCTTTGGCATCTAAATCAGTCTTTCCCTTCTTGTGCTGTAATAGGACCACAAAAGGTAGAGGAGTTAAACTCAAGCATCCAAGCTTTAGACATTCAATTGACTTCAGAGGAAAAATAAAAGGGGAAAGGTGGAATCACTATGAAACTTAGTTTATGTACGACAGGATTTAAGGAATGGGACATTGAGGATATTATAAAATGGTTACTTCCATTACAAACGGATGTGAAAGGTCTTGAGTTATGGAATAAACATATTGAACGGTTTCAAGAGAAACATGGACCACTGGACAAGTTAGCCAAATTATTAGAATCGAATGGTTTACAAATACCTTCCATTAGTGGATATACCACGTTTTCTAAACTTTGGAATGAGAATGAACATCGAAACGAATTCAATCAAGCGAAGAGATTGTTGGATATAGCACATCAGTTAAACTGTCCATTAATTCGAACGTTCGCAGGACATATAGCATCAAGAAATGCATCCCCAGAGCAATGGTCTGAAACGGCTACCGAGTTGAAAAAGATAGCTCAAATTGCAGATCTGTATGATGTGGATGTGGCAGTTGAAATTCACTATGACACGTTTGCTGATAACATCGAATCTATTCACAAGCTTTTACAGGATATTAACCATCCGCGGATAAAACTGATTTTTGATGGTGCTAACTTGTACGTAGACCAATTGGATCCAATAGAGGCGTTGGATTCTGTTTACTCTCATGTAAGCCATGTGCATTTAAAAAATTATCATTACAATCATAAAGAACGGTATAAAAACAAACCAGCTCCCATTTTTGAGGGTGATGTAGACAACGTTCGCTTGCTTGAAGAATTGAGAAAGCGAAATTATTCAGGATTTGTTTCTTTAGAATACTTCGGGGAGGAAGGTGTTCCTAACTTACATGCTTCCCTGGAACAGGTGAGACCCCAACTGACGATTTGAATATCTCACTCAACTATAAACTATTAGCCGCATGGTAAAGATAAAAATTAAATCGACACAACGATGCCTGTATCCGTTTCCCGTGTGGTTGCTGAGAATGGAGCTAAGGTTCAAAAGGGAGATCAATGAAGACAGAAACAACCATACAAGCTTCAGGTTCTCAGGAACGATTAAAGACATTTAGGTGAAAGAGTCCGATGGATATAAACTAAATGGAGTTAGAATTCCATTGTATTAAATATAATAAGTATCCCTTTTACTCAGAATGATGTTTAGGAAGAACGAACGTTTGGTAATAATGATTACTAACAATTGTTCTTTAAGGGGCGTTTAACATGACCACATACCAACAAATGAGTTTGATTTCTTTCCAAAAAAAGTTTTCAACCCAAGAGGCTTGTCATGATCACCTATTTTCTTTAAAGTGGTCGGACGGCTATTGTTGTGAGAAATGTGGTCATGATTCTTATTTTGAGACGAAAACTCGTAAGCACAGTCTTTATGAATGCAAAGAATGTCGTTACCAAGCCACTGTTACCGTTGGAACCGTAATGGAAAAAAACAATAACAGACTTAACCAAGTGGTTCTTAGCAATCTATTTAACAGCCCATGATAAACGTGGCGTTTCTGCGACAAGGCTTTCTGAAGAGATTGAGGTGACGTATAAAACCGCTTGGCTCATGCTTCATAAAATCCGCCAAGCCATTAGAAAACGTGATACAGCATACCAATTAGCTGGTATTGTTGAGCTAGATGATGCTTTCTTTGGCGCGTCATCCGAAGGTGGAAAACGCGGGCGTGGAACAGAAACCAAGGTATTAGTCGGTTGATCCTTAAACAAACAAGGACATCCGCTTTTTTTGAAAATGGAGGTTGTTCCTAACATTAAATCGCAAACCTTATTTGATTTTGCAGAGAAAAAAATCCAACCAGGCTCAACGATTAGTAGTGATACCTATCATTCCTACCGAGCCCTTGATGGAGCTGGCTTTATTCACGAATATCAAGTCTATAATGCCCCAAAAAACCCAGACCATTTACACTGGTTGCATACCGTTCTTTCGAATGCAAAGGCGTTTGTAGGTTGCACTTTTCACGGGCTTGACTCCAAACATCTTCAATCCTATTTAGATGAATTTTGTTATCGATTTAATCGAAGGAAATTCAAAGGTGAATGGTTCAGCCGTTTGGTGGCACTTTGTGCAACCACAAACGATTACTTATTAGAAAATAAAAACGGTATCCCGACTATTTCAGATTTAATCTTCTTCCCAACCTGATTCAAGATCAATGTCCAAGTATACTATTGGTTAAGGTGTATCAACAAAGAGGTATGGCAGCAAATGAAAAATAGAAGTGAATAATTAGTTTTATAATTAAAATGAAAGCGTTTTCTACATGCTTGTAATAATGAATGTTGGATTTATTAAAACAGTCAATTTGATAGGAGAGCACTTGCATTAAAGATTGGATTGATCTACTAAACAATTTTAGAAATTGAGATTATTAGTGTTTTTTTAAAAGGAGGAAAATTAATGAGAAATGAGTTAAGGAAAATGTAGGTTCATACACATATCCTTTCAGATCCAAAAAAAGCATTTATTTAACAAGCAATACTTTTTCAAGGATAATTTTTCTACCACCAAATTAGAACAAGAAGCTATATAATCAATCATCTTAGAGAAGAGTATGAATAATCTTTCAATCTCGAAAAGAATCTACGAGAGCATGTAACTCCCGCAGATTCTTTGGTGGAAATTTTGCAAATGATTACACAATTGCGTCAATGGATCAGAAGCGATGGGATTTGACAACCATTCTGCCATTACATAATTTTCGAGATGATTCGTTATGATCCTTTTAATCTATCAGACATAATCAACGTATTTTTTTGCTTTGCATGTATTGTAGTCTTATCATAATTTGAAGGAGAAATGTTATGAAAAACAACTATTTATCAACAGCTTTCGGACTATACATTAATTATTTTGTTCATGGTATGGCGTTAATTATTATCTCTCTAAACATCGACGTTTTTGCATCAAAATGGGGTACAAGCGTTGCGGGTGCTGCAGTAGTTGTTTCTTCCTTTGGAATTGGTAAATTAATAGCAGTATGGTTATCTGGAATCGTTTCTGATAAATATGGCAGAAAGACATCCATCATATTAGGAATATTGTTCTATCTAGCGTTCGCAATCGGAATTATATGGAGTCCTACTGCGTCTATTGCTTACTTCTTCGGCATTTTAGCCGGGATCGCGAACTCTTTCTTAGATACAGGTTCTTACCCAGCATTAATGGAGGCTTTTCCTAAGAAACCTGGTCCCGCTAATATTATTGTAAAATTTTTTATTCAAGGGGGGCAGTTCTTGCTTCCCATCATCATTGGCTTTCTTACAATGCAGGGATTTTGGTATGGATGGAGTTTTACGTTACTGATTGCTATCTTAACGCTCAATTTGATCTTTATGAGTACTCGTAAATTCCCACCAATGGCTACCCCATCACCAAAAATGGCCGCAGAAGAAAAAGGTCATGAAAAGAAAGGGAAATTTCATTTTAGTGTTGAAGAGATTTGTATGATTTCCTTTGGCTTTGTTGGACTAACATTGCTTACTATATTAGGACAATGGATGGCGAAGTATGGTACAGAAGTTGTCCATCTTGGTGAAAATGCTGGAAGAATGTTAGTCTCTTATGCAAGTATTGGATCACTCATTTGTGTCATTGTAACGTTCACATTAGGAAACAAGGGCGTGAAGTCCCCCTCTATTATTCTGACGTATACTTCCATGACAGCACTGGTTTCTCTTGTTTTATGGGCATTCCCTTCACCGATGGTCGCTAGTGTAGGTGCCTTTTTCTTGGGCTACTTCTCAGCTGGTGGACTTATTCAGTTAGGGTTGACTCTTTTAGTAGAACATTCAAATAGAGGAAAAGGGCTTCTTACAAGTCTTTACACGATTGCTGAAGGAATCGCCCAATTTGCGATGCCTCTTGTCCTAGCAGCCATTTATAAAGTTGATATTACCTATATCTTTTTATTAAATGCCTTTGTCGCTTTATTTGGATTCACCTTGGTTTTGATTGTTCATATTCGTGATAAACGAAGAAAGGTACATCAAGACCTCCAAATAAATGAGCCGGCAAGCTAGAGAATAATCCTATAAAAAAAGTAGAAGTGTAAGCTAAGTGGCTTACACTTCTACTTTTTTATTTTGAAGAAAGAGGATGGTTCGAGACCACTAGAAAAGTGTTCACTTTGAATCATTAACAGTTATTTTTATCAATAGACAGTAAATGAAAGAAGTTAATTATCTACATATTGCACTGGGCTAACCTAAATTAGTGAGACAATATAAAACACCTTCATAAATTTTTAACGATTTTGTTCACTGCTAAAGCCTATACAAAAATAACCCATTCGAAAAAGTACACTTTTACGAACTTTTTTTTGGTGGATGGCAATATATGTTAAGTGTTGATAAGAGAATTTCTAATAAAGTAACATCGGAAATATTGGTAGAAATCGCAAATTCCATAAAATAAATTATCGCACAGTTTGTGTCAACTCTGCGATAAGGCTTAATGAACTACCATGAAAATAGACTTCTGGAATTTAGGGGAAAAGGCAATACTTAAGAAGACGCAGCTCATTGTTTTTTTTAAAAGGGGGGGGGAGAGCGCCTAATTTACTGATTTATTGTAGGTAAGTGGACTGGATTACGATGCTTCAGGTTCTTGTAATGTAACTGTGTATCCTAAACTTTCAAGTCTTCTTAGTGAATGCCGAAAAATTGATTGTTGTCTCTGTTTATCAAAGTAGTCTTCGCCTAAGTCTACATACATTTCTTTTCGA
This sequence comes from Peribacillus aracenensis, assembly GCF_025175645.1. Lineage (NCBI taxonomy): Bacteria > Bacillati > Bacillota > Bacilli > Caryophanales > Bacillaceae > Peribacillus > Peribacillus aracenensis. The sequence goes on along the minus strand of NZ_JANZMJ010000020.1, from coordinate 34 downwards.
GTTAAGAGATAATAGGAGATACGTAACATGGCAT